>NZ_WTYN01000003.1:0-125000 GCF_009827535.1 Qipengyuania oceanensis
GTTGGAAAAGCCCTTCAGAACGAACCGGCGAAATAACTGGTCACGTGGGGGAATATGGGAAATGGGAGGGCACACCGTACGCAGTAAGACTGCCATGGTATGGGGAAAAATGCCGTAAAATCAGTGCGTGAGATGCTGGAAGTGCTCGGCAGCAGACATGCGGTTGAAGGCCATCCGGTCCCCGCAAATGACGGTAATTCCGCGACTTTTGAAGGCAGTTTTGCTAGTGACGATTGCCATATGGTCCCCAGGCGGCGAAAGCCCGGGCGCAGGGCACTGCTCGATGGTAATTTCGCGCGGCGCAAGCTGCCGCTTCGCGAGACCGAATACTGCATCTGGGATACCGAGCTTGCTGGATTCGGCCTGCGTGTCAGGCCGAGCGGCAATTACTTCTGGTTTGTCCGCGTACGACATCGCGGCAAGCATCGCCGGATTTCGCTTGGCCGAACCGATGAGCTCGACGCTGGCGTAGCAAGGGCACAAGCGCGGCGCATTCTGGCCGAGGTGGCGCTGGACGGTCTGCCCAAGCGTGCCGTGGTGAGAGCCACGCCAACGCTTGCCGACTTCGTCGAGACGTATTGGGATGACCTTTCGCGGGTCTGGAAGCCGTCGACGATCAAACGCAATCGGAATGCGTGGCGGCTCTCCATCGAGCCGGAATTTGGTGCGATGCGGGTGGCGGACATCATGCCCGCGGACATCCACCGCTGGCGCGACGGCTGCTCTGGGGAAGGCGAAGCAAGCTTCAACCGCGCCTTGCCGGTTCTGGCCTCGCTCATGAAGTATGCCGAAGCGCTTCGAATGCGCCGCAAAGGTTCGAACCCTTGTCGGGGGATGCCGCGCTTCAAGCGCCCGAAGATGGAGCGATACCTTACCCCTGCCGAGTATCGCCGCTTGGGCGCGTCCTTGCGTGACGCCGAGGCCGAGTATCCCATACCGGTGGCAATAGTGCGGCTGCTGATGTTCACCGGAGCCCGGTTGGGCGAGATCAGATTTCTTCGATGGGGAATGGTGAAACCGCCCCGGCTCGTGCTGCCCGACAGCAAGACCGGACCAAAGGTCATCTGGCTCAACTCGCAGGCGCTGGAGGTATTGGCAGGATTTGAGCGCGGTGAAGACGACGCGCTAGTGTTCGTCAACTCACGGGGCAAGCACCCGGTCAACATCGAGCCGTGGTGGTACAATCTGCGGCGACGCTGCGCGATGCCCGATTTACGCGTCCACGATCTGCGGCATAGCTTCGCTTCGACCGCGATCATGGACAATGTGCCCCTCGCCACTATCGGCAAGCTGCTTGGTCACGTCTTGCCGGAAACAACAGCAAAGTACGCGCATTTGTCCGATGACGTGATCGGCGATGCCGCCGAGCGCATTTCTGGCTCGCTGGCACAGGCGATCGGACTGCGGTCATGACAGCCGCCAGCCTCAAGCGCATTGTCGAAGAGGCGCTGGCCGAGGTTGGCGCATCGGTAAACTTCAGGCTCGTTCCAAAGGGCAAGGCGCGGACGACCACCTGGCTCGGGATCGAGCACGGCTTCGGCATCCGTCACTATCCGAGCGGGCGCAACGTCTACATTGTTCAGACCCGGATGGGTGGCAGGCTGCGCACTGTCACCATTGGCCCTGCCTCGGTACTCACGCGCCATCAGGCTCAGATGGTCGCGCGCCGCGTCATTGCCTACGCGCAGGTGGGGCGCGATCCGGCCACCGATCGCAAGCGCATTCGATCCGCGCCGAGGTTCGACGATTTCCTTGAGGAATATTGGACCCGCTGGTCGCCGCGCTGGAAAGCTTCGACGCTCGACTCCCACACGCGCTACCGGCGGCTCTACCTCGACGACGCTTTCAAGGGCGTCTTCATCGACGAGGTCAACGAAGAGCATGTGACCAAGTGGTTTGCCGAGCTCAACAACCGGACGGGTCCGGGTGCAGCCAATCGGACCCTCGAAATCCTCAAGCACATGCTCAACAAGGCCGAGGCGTGGGGGTATCGGCTCGAGAATACAAACCCGTGCAGGTCGATACGACCGAACCGCAAACGCCAGTGCGAGCGGTTTTTGACGGTTGAGGAACTGGGGCGGGTCGGCATCGAGCTTGCAAAGCTACGGGAGAGCGACGACCTGACCGCCCGCTGCGAGGGCGCGGCAATCACCCTGCTGCTGCTGACCGGTTGTCGCAGGGGCGAGATACTCAATCTGCATTGGGGCGACGTGAAGGGAAATCGGCTGAACCTTCGCGATAGCAAGACTGGGCCGCGCACCGTCTGGCTCGGCTCCGCCGCGCGAGAGGTCATTGCTGGCATCCCGCGCCATCGGAAACTCCCCTGGCTATTCTGGAACTACCGATACCGGCGGCATATGCGGGACATTGCTTGGGCATGGAAAGGTATTCGCGAACGTGCCGGGCTTGGTCAGGTCCGCATCCATGACCTGCGACACACCTTCGCCAGCCATGCCGCCATGAACAAGGAAACGCTGCCGATGATCGGCAGGTTGCTTGGCCATGCAAACCACCAGTCCACGGCCCGTTACGCGCACCTGGATGATGACCACTTGCTTGATGCGGCGCAGCAGATTGGCGACGCAGTCGAACGAATGTGCGGGGGAAATCAGTCGCTTTGGAATTGATCCTTGTGGACGAAATGTGGACAAATACAAAGTGCGCATTCGGATTGCGATTCTTCGCCAGAGGAATCCTTTCGCCAGAGCAAGATAGCTCCGAAAGGTTCGGCGATCCGCTTGCGCGTCATTGCTGGCGATTTTGAGAGCAATCGCTATAGTTGTCTGGGGCGACTTCGGTTGAATGGAAGAGAATGGCGCGCGGTGAGTTGATGAAAAAGCTGCTGGCAAGTTACGGCCGGGACGAAGAGTTCCGCGCTGTGGCCGAGCAGATCATCGGCGAAGAGGAGAAGAAAAATAACCGCGTTCTCGCTCGTTCGCTGCGCAAATCCTTGGAGGCCGGCCCTTCGCCGCGATCAAAGCCGAGAGGCCTTGCGCCATTAATTCCATTCCCAGAGTCAGCTGGTGATTTCATCGAGCTGGTCGAGCCGTCGCACAACAAACAGGACATCGTACTGTCCTCCGAGAATGTGCGAATCTTCTTGTCGTTGCTGCGAGAATATCGTCGCGGCGACGAGATCCGTCGGCGAGGCCTGCTTGTGCGCTCCAAATTGCTTTTCTGCGGGCCGCCGGGCTGCGGCAAGACATTGTGTGCTGAAGTGTTCGCGGCAGAGCTTGGTTTGCCGCTCTATATCGTTAAGATTGACCGGCTAATCTCGTCTTACCTTGGCGAAACAGCGACAAATATCCGCAAGATCTTCGAGTTTGCTCGCAAGCAACCCACTGTCCTCTTTTTCGATGAGTTTGATGCGCTAGCCCGTGCACGGAGCGAAGATGGCGAGCACAGCGAGTTGCGCCGGGTAGTGAATAGCCTCCTGATATTCATTGATCGGATCCAACCGAAAGGCTTTTTGGTAGCTGCGACCAACTTCGACCAATCTCTGGATTCCGCGATATGGCGGCGTTTTGACGAAGTAATATGGTTTGACCGTCCTGATCGACGAATGGCCGCTCGATTCCTTCGAATGAAATTTAAGAACGTTCCATTGCAGTTCGATCCCGAGGCCCATTTGGATGGGTTAGATGGATATTCCTACGCTGAATTGGAAAGGATCTGTGTTCAGGCGATCAAGGCATCGATCATCGATCAGCGAAAGCAGGTTTCGGAAAAGGACTTCCTCGATGCATTGGCTGATGAACGGCGGCGGCGTAGACGCACAGCGCGTATAGCCGAAGCATGAGCTGTCATTGCCTCGCTACGATCACCTTGAGCTTGTCAGGCTGCCGGAGCGCCTCCCTCGCCGAAAAACCGGTGGCGGTGGGCCACCACCGCAACGAAATCCGGGCGGGCACAGCCGCCAGCTCAGCGACGAGCTCGACGAAGCAATAGCGTCACAAAGACGGCGACGCAGGCCTGATTCCGTCGATCCATCACTTATTTTGCGTGTCCAGATGCATGGGGCACTCCAAGAGGATGAGTGGGCGAAAGTTGGACTGACTGTCCTCTCGAGCGACGAGGATCGCACACTCATTTTGTTTGCCGACAGTGATGAACTTGATGAGTTTCGGAACAAGCTAGACAGCTATGGGCAAGGAACGCAGCCGGGTCGGCAGAACCCGGCTTATGCCGCTTTCATCGCAAATGTTGATGCGATCGCCGAGGTCGCTCCGCGTGATCGCATTGGGATGCGCGCGCGCGAAGAAGGCTTGGTTGAGGTCGACGATTTCCAGGCGGGTGTAGAGTATATACTCGATATCGAACTTTGGGATTTGGGACCACGAGCTTTGCGTGAGCGCAAGCTCGACGACATCGCTGCATACTCAGAGGCCCTCGGGGCAGAAGAGTTGGACCGTCACATTGGTCCAAATTTGACGATGCTTCGATTGCGTGCCGATGGAACGGTGGCCCGCAGTCTGCTGAACATCGAGGAGATCGCCGAACTCGACTTTCCGCCTGAGCCCGATCTCACCACGAGTGAGTTAATCGAGCGACCGTTGGCGGATGTGCCAGACCCCGAGGACGCGACCGACGATCTCCCGTTAATTGGCATCATTGATAGCGGGATCAACGATCACCCTTTAATTGAAGACGTTATCGCGGGATCCATCGCCATTCCGGACACGCTCGGTACTGCCGATGATTTTTGCCATGGCACCTTTGTCGGAGGAATAGCCACCTTTGGCGATTTGCGGGCTCAGCTTGGGCAGGAGAGGCTGGTTCGCTACGCAAGGCTCTGCTCGGCGAAGGTAGTGGATGATCGGGGGCGATTTCCGAATAGTCGGCTCACTCCGCGTCTAATGCGCGAGGCTGTCACCCGCTTACACGATGAGTTTGGTTGCCGTATTTTTGTGGTGGCGCTGGGTGATCGTAAAAAGCTCATCGAAGGATCCAAAGTTGGCCCTTGGACGCAAACCCTCGACGAACTTGTCCGTGAGCTGGACGTGGTCATCATCGTGTCCGCCGGAAATCACCAACCGCGAGGTGGCAACAGGATCGAAGAGGCGGTTACGGAATATCCTCGCTATCTGGTCGAACCAAGCAACCGCCTTTGTGAACCGGCGGGCGGAATGAACATTGTTACCGTCGGTTCGCTTGCGCATAGCAATGGCCTGGGCCGACAAGCACAAGAGAATATCGGAATTCGTCCCATCGCCGATCTGAACGAGCCATCTCCGTTCTCACGTGCCGGACCGGGTGTGCGTGGATCGATCAAGCCCGATTTCGCAGACATTGGCGGAACGCTGATTTATGACGGGCAAGCAATTGCGTTGCGCGGCGGCGAAGCAAGGCCCGAAGCCGGTGTTGTTTCGCTTCATTATCGGCCAATAGATCGCTTGTTTGCGACCTATTCGGGTACGTCGTACGCCGCTCCACTCGTCGCTTTCAAGGCGAGCCAAATACTGGCTCGCTTTCCTGATGCATCTGCAAATCTTGTTCGCGCACTTCTAGCAAGCAGTGCTGTTCCTCCGGAAGAGGCACTGAGGCGTCTTGAGCCGTTGGGAGGACGAGCGGCCCTCGACCTTTGCGGACATGGGCTAGTAGATGCCGAAAGGGCGTCGTTCTCCGACGATGCGCGGGTCATTCTCTATGCTGAGGATGAGCTCGAGATCGATCATTTCGCTGTTTACCAGATACCCATCCCGGACGCATTTCAAACGGAGCGCGGCCGCCGCACGGTCCGCGTGAGTTTAGCCTATGATCCGCCGGTTCGACACAGTCGTCTCGACTATAATGGTGTCTCGATGGGATTTCGGCTCATCCGGGGCTGTGAGCCTGACTTGATCTTTGAGCATTTTCGCCAGCGAACCGCAGAGGAAGGGCCGTTTCCGCGAGTTGAGAACCGCTACAACTGCGATTTGAGTCCAAGTTCTACGATCCGCGAGAAATCAAGTCTTCAAACTGCTTCTGTAACCTTCTCAAGAGACATCCAGCAATACGGCGACAACTATTACCTTGTGGTCCGCTGCGCGGGTGGTTGGGCTGGAGACGTTGGTCGCCAGAATTTCGCAGTGACAGTCGAACTGTCACACGAAGCGGAGGTGCAGCTTTATGAACGCATCCGGCAGCGGGCCAGGGTCCGTACTTAAAGCCGCGGATCAACCGGCTCACTCTCCATCGCCAGCACTCCGAACACGCATTGGTGCACGCGTGTGAGCGGAGAGTGGTCGACGAACCGTTTCAGCGCCTCGATCCCCAACGCGAATTCGCGCAATGCCATTGACCGCTTCTGGCCAAGTCCTCGTTTTTTCAGCCGCTCGATGTTGCCTGGTCGGTCGTAATGCGGGCCATAGATGATCCGCAGATACTCCCGCCCCCGACACTTGATGGCAGGTTGCAGAAGGCCGCGCCGACCGCGAGCGATGAAGTCGAGCGGCTTGACCACCATGCCCTCGCCACCCTTGGCGGTCATGGCCTCCCACCATTCGATTGCCTCTCGAACCTGAGTAGTGTCATCGAGATCGAGAGCTCGATATTCGGTCGCAAGCAGTAGGTCTGCGTCAGCCGCACATAGCCTGTGAGCCATCCCCATGTGCCAGAGGTGATCCTTATCGGAATGTACCTGACCCTCCGATGCCAGGAGATGGAACGGTGCGATCTGCAGGTCTGCAATGCCCTCGAAGGGGTGGACATACCGATTGTACGCTACGCGATAGCTCGCCGCGTCTTCGACTCGCTGAGACACTCTCGCCCCCAAGTCTTTGACGTCCACGCCACGCGCGAGAGCAGCCTGCAAAGCGGCATCAAGGGCAGACAAACCAGAGTTGGCGGCTGCGCCAACTGAAGCGTATTGGCCGCGCACAAGCGCACCGGCCTTCATGCTCCAAGGCATGATTTCACTGTCCCACAGGACCCAATCGGTATCGAGCTCAGTCCACAGGCCCGAACTCTCCAACGCCTGGTCCAAGCGGTGCAGAACCGACGCCTCCAATTCGGCATCGTTGAAAAAGCGCCGACCGGTTCGGGTCACAATGGTTCCTCGCGAACCATCGTGAACGCCAAAGCGCTTGGCCGCGGTTTCTTGGGTTTTCGACAGCACGATGAGCGCGCGCGAGCCCATGTGCTTTTCTTCGAGCACAAGCTTTTGTGCGCCCTTCGAGCCGTAATAGGCGAAGGCCTCTTCCGGCCGCTCCAGCCATCCTTCCTGTGCACTCGTTTCCGCTGGAGACATGGTCGGCGGCAGATGGATCAGCCAGTGCGGATCGACTGCGTGGCGGGTCATTACCTCCAGCGCGGCAGCGGCGTTGTCTTCACGCACCGTCACATGACCATACAGGCCAGTTTCGATGACTTGCTTGCCCAGCACGTCGGCAATGTTGAGCTGATGCGCCGGCGTGCTCCCGGTATCGGCGGCGGGACCGTCAAGGGGCCGGATCGGCTCATAGTAGGTCTGCTCGGCATCAACCGACACCAGTTCGAGTTCCGGGTAGCGAAGGGCAGTAAGCTTGCCGCCGAACACGCAGCCGGTGTCGATACAAATTGTGCCGTTGACCCAATTCGCTTCGAGCACAGGTGTGTGACCGTAAACGACCTTGGCGCGACCCTTGTATTCGGATGCCCAGTCCCACCTGACGGGAAGGCCAAACTCATCCACCTCGCCAGTCGTTTCGCCATACATGCAGAAGCTGCGGATCGCGCCAGAGGCGCGGCCCTGCATTTCTTCCTTTAGACCGGCATGGGCAACGACGAGCTTCCCATCGTCGAGCAGGTAGTGGCTCAAAAGACCGTCGAGCCACTCGCGCATCTCAGCCAAAAACTCCGGCGGCTCGCTACCAAGCTGCTCAATGGTTTCGGCAAGCCCATGCGTCGGTTTGACGTTGCGGCCAGACAGATGGCGCTTCAGCTTGTCATCGTGGTTTCCCACCACGGCCAAGGCAGTGCCAGAGTCCACCATGTGCTTCGCGATACGCAGGACGTCAGGTGAACGCGGTCCACGATCAACGAGATCACCAACGAAGATTGCCCTGCGACCTTCAGGTGGAGTTACATGGACGTCCTTGCCATCCCACGAAACTTGATAGCCAAGCTCGTCCAGAATGGTTTCGAGTTCATCGGCACAACCGTGAACGTCACCGATAATGTCGAACGGTCCGGAGTCTTCGCGACGGTCAGTCCAAAGGCGCGTCCGCGTTATCTCGACCGCTTCCACCTGCTCGATGGAGCGCAAGCGATGCACGTAGCGGATGCCTTCGCGCCCCATGCTTTTGATGGAGCGTTTCAGATTGAGCATCTGGCGACGGACCGGCCCTGCACCAAACTGGCGATCGGGACGCTCGGCGTTGCGAGCAAGTGCGACCTCTTCGGGCAGTTCGAAGGTAATAGCCACGACCAGGGCGTGCCATTTGCGGGCAAGCGCGACCAGGCTCTTGCGGGATTCCGGTTGTACACTGGTTGCATCAACGACCGTGAACCGCCGGTTCTTGAGCCGTTTCTCGACGATGAAATGGAGCACGTCGAAGGCGTCGCCCGTGGCGGACTGGTCAGTCTCGTCATCGGCAATCCAACCACGCATGCGGTCCGAGGATACGACCTCCGTCGGCAGGAAGTGCTTCGACGCAAAGGTCGACTTGCCCATACCCGACGCGCCAACCAGAAGGACAAGCGCGAATTCTGGAATCTCGATCTTCATGCCGCCTCCCTCACCGCATCGGCGCGTGAAAAGATGGCGACCTGTGTCGGGTGACCAAAAGTTGGATCTTCGCTCCCAATGCCTTCGTACCGAACCTCGTAGCCGTGCGCCCTCGCAACCGATTCCGACCAATGGTGGAATTCGGAACGCGACCACTCGAAGCGGTGGTCCGAATGCCGCATGGCACCCGGCTCCATGCCTTCGAAAAGGACGTTGTATTCGCTATTGGGAGTGGTCACGATCACGTTTGCCGGTCGCGCGTGGCCGAACAATGCCGCTTCCAGTGCTGGCAACCTCTCTGCATCGATGTGCTCGATAACTTCCACAAGAGCAGCCACGTCGAAGCCCTTGAGACGATCGTCGCGGTACACGAGCGAGCCTTGCATCAGCTCAATCCGCTTGCGCTTGATGTCGGGCATGTGATCCAGCTTCAGCCGGTCACCTGCCTTCGCCAGAACGCGCGGCGCGACCTCGACGCCTACTATGCGGTCGAGACCCTTGATCGCGAGTAGGTGGCGCAACAACCGGCCTTCTCCGCAACCAAGATCGAGTACGCTCGACGCGCCAAGATTGCGGATCAAATCCGCCAGATAATCCATGCGCTGCGTGTTGAGCCGGATCGGCTTTTCGATCTTTTCTTCCTCTGCATCGCGCGACGCGTGTTCCTCCGGTTCTTCCGCCTCAACCCGCTCCTCTAGTTGCTCGGTTGCTGACCGCATGAGTGACCGGAACCCGAGCAAGTACCGACGAACAATGAGTTCCTTCTCAGGATGCGCCTCAAGCCATTCGCCACCCTTTTGCAGCAGCTTTTTCACCTCATCCTCGCCCACGTAATAGTGCTTGGAATTGTCCAGCACCGGAATGAGTACGAAGAGGTGCGTAAGCAGGTCCTGAACCCTTACCGTGCCTTTGATGTCCAGCGACACGTATGGGCTAGCCCCCCACTCTGGATGCGCCGGATCGAGGGCAATTGCTTCTGCCTCGACTGAGTATCCCAACGGTTCGAACATGCGCGCCAGAAGGTCAGCCGACCCCCTGGCCGGGAGCGGCGTAAGAGAACATTCAAGCGGGATCGCGGTATCAGCAAGCTCCTGACGAAGCTTCGATCGACCGCCCATTGCGGTATTGAGAAGGCGGCCAAGCGCGACCGACAGCAGCGATGACGCGGCGTAAGGCCGGTCGTTGACGTACTGATCCTCAATGCTTGACTTGCCCCTGACCAGTGCGACCGGATCGACCTCCAGAGTAATCGCGGCGGTGCATCGATCCTCCCCGGCCTCGGGGTAGAACAGAGTCGCTGACCCGAACGGCAGGTCGACCGAATGGACGTTCTCCGGATGCTTCATCAGGAGGAAGCCGAGGTCGGTAGCAGGCCTGTGAGTGGTGGAGATTGTCAGAAGCATCTTCTCGATCCGGGTACAAAAAAGCCCCGTCGATTTCTCGGCGGGGCTGCGTCCTTTGTTTGGGTGGTGTCCGAACTAGGGCGCAGCGCTTTGATTGGGCAGGAGGGCGCGGTAATTGCGCGCGCAAAACCGCTCGTCGCCAAATGCGGAATGATTCAGTGCAGGCAGTTTCGCTATGAGCATGTGCTTCTAGTTCAACAATTCTTCGATAGGGTCAAGCGAGCAGTTGGAAGGGCCGATCCTGATCCGACGGGTGGTCGGATATGGATGTTGGCTATTTGGTCCCCATTTCGGAACAGAGCATGTTTTTGGACCCTGGCGTTGGAACGATCTTGAGAGAATTTTTCCGCTCGGGTGCCGCTAGAAGGCGCGTCAATCCACTGGGAAATAGATCAAAACTCCCAAGCCAACGGTCACGGTATTGCCGGTCACAGACACGCAGTCAGAAACCCGGTTGACCGGGCACACCGTACCCGGAGATCCGGTGTTTGGGAGGCGAGGATTTCTGCGGGTTTCGCCGATATTTCGGCATCTGTCGCCAAGTAATGTCATCTGATGTCACTCCGCGATCCGCAACTCACATGTGAGTTGCTCGCCGCTAAGTTATTAATTTGAAATCTTAAAATAGCGTTTTCCTACAGGGTGGGCGCTGCCGTAGACTGATGTCAGTCGAGAGGGGTCATTGGGCCGAGGAGGGGCGGCCAAACGTCAGGTGACGCCGTGCGATTTGCCCTTCAATGCTATGTCGACGAAGAACTTCATGCCCTTGTCAAAGCCGCTGCGGATGCAGCGAATATGAGCGTCAGCCAGTGGCTGAAACTCACAGTCATCGAGGCTCTCGAGCAGCCCCAGGACGATGCGTTCCGAGATCAGGTTCTGGCCGATCTGCTCTTCACCAAGATCGCGCTCGATGGCTGGCTCCGCACACACAAGGATAAGGAGCTGCGGGACCGGGTTGTGGTCGCTTACCAACGACGCATTCGCGAATATCGCGAACGCAAGGCAGCCACGCGTGCGGGGCGCTGAGCGATGCTTTCGGTTGCCAATGTGCGCTCCGCTGGCGGTGCGGCCAACTACTTCGCCAACGACAATTACTACACCAAGGCGGACGCTGATCGGTCCGGCATCTGGGTCGGTAGGGGTGCCGAACGGCTAGGTCTTTCAGGCACGGTCGAAGCCAAAGCGTTTGAGGCAATCCTGCGCGGCGAACTGCCCAATGGCGAGCGGATCGGGCACCAGGGCCAGTATCACCGTGCCGGGACAGATCTGACCTTTTCACTGCCCAAGAGCTGGTCACTGTTGGCGCTCGTCGGCAAGGATCAGCGGATCATTGACGCATACCGTTCAGCGGTCGTCGAAACGCTCCAATGGGCAGAGAAGAATGCGGCCCAGTATCGCACCGAGAAGGGTGGCAAAGAACGACTTCATGCAAGCGACAACCTGACCGTCGCGCTGTTCCAGCACGACACCAACCGCAACCAGGAACCGAACCTTCACTTCCACGCCGTCGTCGCCAATATGACGCAGGACAATGACGGCAAGTGGAGGGCGCTGCGCAACGACAAGCTGTGGCAGAACAATACGCTGCTCAATGCCATGACGATGGCGCGATTCCGGATCGAGGTAGAGAAGCTTGGCTACCGCCTTGGTGAATTCGGAAAGCACGGTAACTTCGAAGCCAAGGGTATAGACCGTGACGCGGTGATGGCCTTCTCGACGCGGCGTCAGGAGGTTCTCGAAGCCCGACGCGGCGGCGGGCTCGAGGCGGGTCTGGTGGCAACGCTGGCGACCCGGCAGGCCAAGCAAAGCGAAGTCGATCGCGGTGCCTTGATGGCCCAATGGGAGGGGCAGGCGTGGGATCAGAGGCTCGACCTTGAAGGCATGGTGCGCGACGCCAAGCTGCGTTCGCACGAGCTGACTGTAGCGGCTGCCAAGAGGGCAAATGATCGCCCCACCTTACTTGAACGGGGCAAGGCGATGATTGCCAGCGTCGCCGAGCGAATGGGCATCAAGGAGTGCGATCCGCTGATCCCTAAGCGGCTCCATATGAAGAGCAGCGAAGAGATTGCGACGGCTCACGCGGTTGCATCGGCGGTGCGGCATTTGTCCGAACGAGAGGCGGCTTTTACGGCAACTGATCTTGCCAAGGCTGCGCTCGATTTCGGTTTGCCGACAACGATGAAGTCGGTCGAGAAGCGCATTGGGCAACTTGCCCAGCAGGGCGCGCTGTTGCGCGGGCGAGGCGTGCAGAAAGGGTGGCTGACGACATCCGATGCATTGACGCTGGAGACCCGCATGCTGGCGGAAATCGAGAAAGGGAACGGCGCAGTCCGTCCGATCCTCCAAACGGACACCGCAGGACCATATCTGCAAGCTTCGGCAGCTATCAATTACGGCATGACACTCAACGCCGGTCAGGAAGCGGCAGGTCGGTTGATCCTCTCGTCGACCAATCGCGTGGTAGCCGTCCAGGGTGTGGCAGGGGCAGGCAAATCAAGCGTGCTGCGCCCACTTAATCAGCTTCTGGAAGAACACGGCAAGCGGGTCATCGGCCTCGGGGTCCAGAACACACTTGCCCGCATGCTGGAGAAAGATACGGGCATCCCGTCGATGACCCTGCATCGCTTTCTTGGACAGAGTCGTAAGCTTCTCGATGGCTCGGCAGGCAAAGCGGAACTGTCCGCTACGCGCGAGGAGTATCGCGACACTGTTCTCGTTCTTGATGAAGCCTCAATGGTCTCTACCCGAGACCAGGGCCGCCTGATCCGGCTTACCAATCTGCTCAAGCTTGATCGCCTCGTCCTCATGGGCGACGAAAAGCAGTTGGGGGCTGTCGAAGCGGGCAAACCCTTCGCTCTGGCGCAGTGTGCCGGGGCCGAAACGGCGCGCATGGATCACAATCTTCGTGCGCGCTCAGATACATTGAAGAAGGCGCAGCAGGCGGCCCAGTCGGGCAAAACCAGCGATGCACTCGACCACCTCAAGGATCACATCGTCGAGGTCCAGGAGGACAGCGCAATCGTTGCGGCGGAACGCTGGCTGTCCCTTCCGCCAGCAGAGCGCGAACGCACGTCGATCTTTGCGGCAGGTCGTCGTTTGCGCTCTGAGATAAATGCCGCGGTTCAAACCGGGCTTGCCGCCAATGGCGAAATCGGACCAGCAAGCACACGGCTTTCAGTTCTATCGCGTGTAAACGCGACGCGCGAGGAATTGCGCTACGCGCGCAATTACGCGCCGGGCATGGTGCTTGAAGTGGCAAGCCGCCAATCGCGCCATCGGCTCGGACGCGGAAGCCATGAGGTCGCCGCTATCGATACCGAGAGGGGTGTTGTTACGCTTCGCGATGAGCGAGGGCATTTGCGCCGCTTCGTGCCAGCGAGGTTGTCGGCGAAGGGTAGCGACCAAACATTGCAGCTGTTCGAGAAGAAGGATCTCGATCTGTACACCGGAGACGCGATTAGATGGACTGCGAGCGACCACCAGCGCGGAATGATAAATGCAGACCGCGCAACCGTGACCGCGATCGATCAGGATGGGGTGACCGTCACCAGCTCCAGCGGCATGGAGCATAAGCTGAAGCCGAATGACCCGATGTTGAAGCGGATCGACCTCGCCTACGCGCTCAACGCCCACATGGCGCAGGGCCTCACAGCAGATAAGGGCATTGCCGTGCTCGACAGCCGCGAGCGGCGACTGCTCTCGCAGCGCAATTTCCTAGTCACGATCACGCGATTGCGGGACGAGCTTACGCTGATCGTCGACAGCCGCGACAAGATCGGCCGAGGTATTGCGACCAATCTGGGCGAGAAGACATCAGCTGCTGAAATCACCGAGAGACTTGGCCTGGCGGCAGCCAAGGGACGGCGTGCGGGTCAGATCCAAGCGGCTAACAAAGAGCAGCAGGTCGAGCGAGCGCAGGCACCTGAGCTAGCCAAGGAGCGGATCAAGCCGTTCGAGATTGGGTTATGATGGTATGACTGAAACTGGGCCGTGAGTCGACTGTCCGGTCTCAGGCGGGCAACTGGGAAAAGCTGTCATTAGGATCGATCAATGGCTTTCGCTGGTCTCGCCAACGATTGCCGCCATTCACAGGCTCAGATCGTCCCGTCGAAACCGGCCATTCGTTCATCACCGCGAGTTGTCCGTTAGTTGGTTGGTATCAGGCGTCGTCTGTGGATGGCTCAGCGGCGAAACTTGGGTGGGAAGCCGACGCTAAGGCGGCGTCATTCCTTCCAACCCCCAGCGATTCCAAGCAGCAAGTTTCGTAGCGACTGAAAGCCAATCAGGCCCGTCCGTCAGCCCGGTGGCGCCGGGCGACAAAGGCGCCTGGCGACGTAGAGCGCGGTCGCCCGCTGGAGAGCGAGTTGCCACAGCGAGCACACCCCAGAAAGAACAAAAAGAGATCGAACTTCGTCGGTGCCTATGGCATAGCAATGATGACGGTTTGCGAATCCAACCTGCTGACGGGGACATCATGGCGATCGAGTTCCGGCGTGGCGGCCGCAAGGTATCCAGCGGAGACTTCTTCAAGGGCATGATGGATGATGCGCTCGACGAGGTCATGAACAGCTATGCCGAAGAGGTGCACGGCAAGGCGGCTTCGGTCGTCGATCCCGAGACCGGGAAACACGCACCGGTCTTCGTGCGACGCATCGGGAAACAGGGCTGGACCGTCTTCACTAGCGGGTCGCCTGCCTTCGCGCGAGCGCTGGAACAAAGATTGGGGCTCGACAGGGGGGAAGTCCACGGCATGAATGAACCGGCAGATCGTGAACGACTGGTCTATCTCGCGCACGCATCCGAAGATAAGCTCATCGTGAAGCCTCTGGCCGAAGGCCTGATGCAGCGCGGTATCGACGTCTGGTATGACAATTGGGAAATCGGATATGGCGACAGTCTGCGTCGCAAGATGGAGGAAGGCCTCGGCAACTGCACGCATTTCGTAGTCCTGCTGACCGGGACCTCGATCGCCAAGCCGTGGGTCAATGAAGAAATCGACGCCGGGCTGATGAGCGCAGTCGAAGGGACGGCGAAGTTCATCGGCCTGCGCCAGGACCTGCCATTGTCGTCGGTATCGCCCTTTCTCAAGACCCGGCTCACTCCCGAATATCGCCCTGGAGAAGACGGCATCGAGGCGCTGGCGGCGGAGATTTTCGGCGTCAGCAAAAAACCTCCACTCGGCCAGACACCGCGATATGTGCAACAGCACGAGGCTGGCTCCACCTGGTCGTCGTCTGCGCGCGTCGTGGCCGAATATTTCGTGCGCAACAGTGAGCAGGGACAGTCGATGGATCCGCAGGCCAATTATGCGGAGATCCAGGAGGCGACCGGACTGCCTATGCCGGATGTGCGGATCGGGGTGCTCGATCTTGTCGGCGCCGGACTTCTGGAGAAGCAAGATTATGTCGGTGGGGAATCGCATATCTGGCCGGAGGGCGACCTTTTCGCGACATTCGATAGCGCATTCATGGACTGGGATCCCGAGATTGACGCCCGCGATCTCGCGGTTCGGCTCATCAATCTCGACACCGACCAGGCCGATGCCGAGGAGGTGGATCAGGCGCTTGGCTGGGGACCCCGACGCTTCAACGCGGCGGCCGCCTATCTGGTCTCAGCGCGGATAGTCCAGCCCATCGAACATTCCGGTGGCAATGGCTATTGGCCCTGCGGCTTCCTGATGGGTGATGAACTGCTGCGTTTCGTGAGAAGTCTCTGACGCTGCCCGCCAACATAGCCGACATTTGGGGGCTCGACAGAGTGTCGCGAAAGCCGCCGCCCGTTCAGGTGCCTGGTAGTCGAGATCGGTTGGGAGACCACCATAACGGTAGACCGTCTGGCCTTCAGTCGTCGGTTCGGCCTAGATCACCCAACACCTAGCTGCGCAGAACATTTTTCGACGAGGATGGCGCAGTTCGTCGCCCTCACAGTGTTGGCTTGTGTAAATGAATTGTGTCAGCTTGCCGCTGACTAGAAGTCTTGGGGGATTCACGCCATGGATGAACTTGGCATCGGAGGTGACGGTTTGGCGGCGCCGGAAGCCGTTGGTGAAGAGCGCCCGCAAACCACGATATGGGCCGAATTGAACGCTTGGGGTAAGTCCATTGCAGACTGGAAGCGCTACATAATCTCCCATGCCGTTCGAGACGGTACACTTGCCGATGCGCGAATTGATGAAGCCTATCGATTATTTCTGCGGGACAGGAAGCTTGATAATGGTGACGAAGAACTACCGGATGTGCCTGGCTCCGTCACCGGCCGCGCAGCTGCGGAGGGAACGCCCCTCTCGCTCCAAGCTATAAAGGCATTGAAGAATGTAAATGCCATCCCTGAGGTGTCGCATGTCACCTTCGGCTCTCAACTGACCGTAATCTATGGGCACAACGGCGCCGGAAAGAGCGGCTTTGCACGCATCCTCTCATGTGCGTGTTTCAGTCGCTCCAGTCCTCAGATTATTCGCAACATCTACGATGATGATGCGCCCGAGGCGCCAGCAACGGCCCAGTTCGTCGTTGATCGTGGCAACGGCTTTGACGAGGATATCGCCTTCACCGATGGTGACGAGCATGATGATCTGAAACGGGTCAGCGTCTTCGATTCCTCTGTCGCCCGCATTCACTTGGCCAAAGAGAACGAGCTGGGATTCCAGCCCGCTGGCTTCGACGTATTCGATGAAGCGATGCGGGCGATCGGCCTCATCACTCAAAAGCTTGAAGCTGACATCAATGCGAAAACGCGACCGAACAAGTTCGATCTGCTTTTCGCCGACCCAGGGCCCGTCGCGGACAAGATCGCTGTGCTGAACGCGAAGTCAGACATCGCTGAGCTGCGGACACTCGCAACCTTTGGCGATGCCGAAAAAGAACGCTTGGATGAGGTGGCGCGGCAGGAACAGGAGCTTCTCGCCAAATCTCCCGTTGAAACGCTCAAAGCCCTTGCAACTGCAAAGACCGATACGGAGACTCTTCAGAAGAAGGTCGCGGATCTCGCGTCCGCCCTCGGCAACGCCGCGTGCGATAAAGCGCGCCGACTGCTCAATGGCCACAAGACTGCGCTGTTGGAGGCCGTAAAGGCCGGAAGTGAGACGGTCTCCCATCCCCAGTTGAGCCAGACGGGCTCAACCGCCTGGAACAACTTCGTGCTCGCGAGCCGCAAGTTGGGGCAAGCCGAGGCTGGAACTTATCCGGCGGAAGGCGATCCCTGTTTGCTCTGCCATCGCCCTCTCGATACCCCGTCTGCTTCGCTGATTGGTCGCATGTGGGGTTATCTTGACCATGATGCTCGAAAGGCAGCCGTCGTCGCTGACGAGGAACTCAATCGCTTTGCGGCTCAACTCAAGGCGCTTAGTTGTGCATTGCTACCCGCTGAGAGCCGCATTCGCGCTGACCTTTCCAAGATTATTCCTACGCTGGTCGGTGAAATTGACGCGGCCTCTGCCACTTTTGACGCGAGGCGAAGCGCGCTTGTTGCTGCTCTTGAACAAGGTGCGGCCGACGCCGTTCCCTCCGGCGATCTTGCCCTTCCAGAAGAGGCTCTTGCCAAAGCATTTGAGGATATTGAGGCGCAGGATGTGGCGCTCCGCGACGGCAAATTTGATGAGGTTCTTGCCAAGCTGAAAGCCGAGCATATCACCCTTCGCCATCGTCAGGTGCTCAGCAAGAACATCGACGACGTGGTTGCATTCGTCGAAGACCTAGCCTGGATCGAAAAGGCTGTTGGCTCCCGTCCAAACACCCGTTTCGTCACGGATCGCCAAAAGATAGTTTTCGAGAAGTTGATCGAGGGCAACTACAAGGAGCGGTTAAAGGACGAGTGCGCCAAGCTCAATTGCTCACTGCCGTTTGAGTTCAAGGCGCGAGGGAGCGCTGGGAAGACCCTTCGCGGTCTCAAAGCCAAAGGCGGTCATAAGCCTGATGATATTTTCAGTGAGGGAGAGCAGCGGGCGCTGTCTCTCGCGGATTTTCTCACCGAAGTGAATCTCAATCCCACCAGTGCCGCCATTGTTCTCGATGATCCGGTCACATCGCTCGACCATCAGCGAAAACGGGCGATTGCTAGACGACTCGCTGAGGAAGCATCTGTACGACAAGTGATCGTCTTTACGCACGACCTCGTATTCCTCACGCTGCTCTCTGACAGAGCCGAGGCCGCTGGCTGCGAGGTCACGAGCCACTGGGTACAGTGCTTGGAAGGTGTCCCTGGGTGTGTGAGAATCGAAGACACTCCAGCCAATGGCAGGGCCTATCGCAAAACCACCAAGGCGAAGGAGTTTCTGCAACAGGCCAAGCAAGCCACAGGCGGTGAACGGGTTGATTTGGTTCGAAGTGGCGCAGGGGCGCTTCGCCGCACGGTTGAAGAAGTGGTCATTCTTCACCTGTTCAAAGATACTGTGCGTCGATGGGATGAACAGGTCAGATTGGGCGCATTGACCAAAATCAGTTGGTCAAACGACTTAGCAGACGAGATTGTCGCCTTGCAGGATGATACCTCCCGGCTCTTGGAAGGCCACTCCAACTCGGATGAATTCGCAGGTGAAATGCCGGACGTGGACGATCTTGAGAAGTTGATCGCCCGCGTGGAAGATGTGATCGACAAAGCCAAAGCTCAACGTACCTGATACCGAGCAAACTGCAGCGATCCGGTAAACGGTCGAAAGAGGGCGCAAAGCTGACCCGCTAGTTCTCTGCCGGGATCGTCCGCTGTGCAAATCAGCGCTGCTGAAAGGAGCCGTTCCGGATCGTCCGACATTGCAGTCGTTCAATCGACGACCGGTGAACGGCCGCTTTCGGGAATTCCCTCGCTGAATTAGAATGACCGATATGAAGGCGCAATGCCGCCGTGCTTTCGCGAGTGCTTATTCACCTTCCAACGCAAAAGCCCGACCACTCGCGCATAAGCTCACGCCGCTTGTCCAAATAGTTGGTACGGCGATAGGCCGCTTCCACTTTGTTGCTGACCGAGTGCGCTAGCGCCGCTTCCGCCACTTCGCCGGGGTAGCTTGTCTTCTCGGCGGCCCAATCTCGGAACGCAGATCGAAAGCCGTGCACCGTGAAGGGTAGCTTGGCGTAACGCAGGATCTTGAGCAGCGTCATGTCGGACATCGGGCGCAAGACATTGCGACCCGGGAAGACCAGATCGCTGCATTCAGCGTAGTAAGGTCTGGCACGTTCGAGCACGTCGATTGCCGCATCGGTCAGCGGAACCACATGTTCCTTGCCGACCTTCATACGCTCCGCTGGGACAGTCCAGAGTTTTGCGTCCAGATTGATCTCCGCCCATTTAGCACCCCGCACTTCGCCCGATCGAGAGGCAGTCAGGATCAGGAACTCAAGCCCGAGCCGTGCGACACTCGTTCGCTTGTGCAGATGCTTCAAGAAAGTTGGGACATCCTTATAGGGCATCGCAGCGAAATGGCCGTCCTGCTTGGGCTGCCGTGGCAGCGCACGACTCAGCGAGCGCATCGGCGCTTCGGTCGCGCGCATTCCGTTTGCATAGGCCCAATCGAGCACAACGCCGATCCGTTGCTTTACGCGGCGAGCTGTCTCTGGCTTTTCCAGCCAGATGTCGAGGAGCACTTCTCGGATGAGTGGGCCCTCGATGTCATTTACGAGCCGGTCGCCGAGCTTGGGAAAAGCATAGGTTTCGAGTGTATTGATCCACTGATCCTGATGCTTCCCGTT
This sequence comes from Qipengyuania oceanensis, assembly GCF_009827535.1. Taxonomy (NCBI): domain Bacteria; kingdom Pseudomonadati; phylum Pseudomonadota; class Alphaproteobacteria; order Sphingomonadales; family Erythrobacteraceae; genus Qipengyuania; species Qipengyuania oceanensis. Next base: position 19,767 of record NZ_WTYN01000003.1, read on the forward strand.
TTTCCAGGCCGCCTTTTGCTCGGAGTGGACCTTCTCGGCAGCGGCCTTGAACGTGAGGATTTCGATTTTCTGGCGCTTGCGCTCTTCGATCGGATCAATGCCTCGCTGAATATCGCGGCGCATGTCGATCGCGAGTTCGCGGGCTTCAGCCAATGTAACTAAGTCTAGTGGCCCTAGGCCGATGTCCCTTCGGCGCCCGTTTATGGTCGCGCGCAGCACCCAATACCCCTTTTTTGGGGCGGTGAGCAGCAGCGATAGGCCATCGCCATCCATGTAGCGGCCCGGTTTAGTGAGAGCTCGAATCTGAGCAGCGGAAAGTTTTCTCATAGCCATCCATCCTGGTTCTCTTCCCACATCTGCTCCCACAATGGTGGGTAGAAAGTGTGGGAAGGGTTAGAACAAAATAAGAACTAGAGATTCCGATGCAAGTCCAGAAAACCGCAGAATTCTGCGGCTTTCAGGGACTTTCTGGGATCTCTTGGGATGGTATAGGTGGCGGAGACGGAGGGATTCGAACTTCGTCGATAAGGTTATGTTTCGTAACATTAGTTCGATTTAGACAGAGCGTAATACCCCCTTGCATACCCCGAATTAAGATTGGATCCGCCTGCGATTTCCTTGGTTCTGGCCAATCGCCGGTTGATATCGAAATCGGACGATAGAGATTGAACCTATCCGTCTTACCGTTAGACGAAAACCATGAGTGCCCAACACCCCTCCAACGCTGTCAATTTCTGCCAAGCGTGCGCCGTACGGAACCGCGCGATTTGCGCAGACCTCGACAGGGAAGAGATTGAATTGCTCAATGCCATCGGGCGAAGAAAGACAATCTCGCCGGGCGAGCAATTGCTCTGGGAAGGCGATGAAGCGGTCTTTGTGGCGAACGTCATTCATGGCATCCTCAAGCTTTCGACGCATTCGGCGGAAGGCAAAGAGCAAATCTTGGGGTTAGCCTACCCGTCCGATTTTCTCGGACGCCCGTTCGGCTCCACCACACCCTACAGCGTGGAAGCGCTCACCGAAGTCCAGGTGTGCCTGTTTCAGCGAGCCGATTTCGACCGTTTTGCCCGGGAGCATCCCAGACTGGAGCACAAACTGCTCGAGCGGACGCTGACGGAACTCGACCGAACGCGCCGGTGGATGCTGCTGCTGGGGCGGATGAACGCAGAACAGAAGCTGGCGAGTTTTTTGCTTGAAACCGCGGACAGGCTTCAACCCGCGACGTGCAGTTTCGTTGCCGAGGGTGACGCCAGCGTTATCGAGCTTCCTCTCACTCGCCAGCAGATCGCCGATGTCCTGGGGCTGACGATAGAAACCGTCAGCCGCCAGTTCAGTCGGATGAAAAACGAGGGACTGATCGCCATCCCCTCACGCCGCGGCGTCGAATTGCGCGATCGCCAGCGTCTGGAAGTAATCGCCATCTAACCTTTTCCTGACGCCTGATCTGTATATTGATCGTAGGCTTCGAGCGCCTGGGCTGCATACATCGCGCTCGGACCAGCACCCATATACACCGCCAGCCCCATGGTTTCGGCAATCTCTTCGCGCGTTGCGCCGTGCTTGCGAGCGCCCTCGACATGAAACGTGATACAAGGATCGCAGCGCACAGCGACGGAGATCGCCACGGCTAGCAGTTCCTTGGTCTTGGAATCCAGCACGCCCCCCTCATGCGCAGCGGCCCCCATTTCCCGAAAAGCCTTCATCACACCGGGTGACCCCCGGTGTATTTCCTTGATTGCGGGAATGAGATCGGTGGCCATCTGTGGCCAGTTCTTAAAGGCTGTGTGCGACATTTGATGCTCCATTATGCGTAAATTAGGCCTGGCTGCTGGATGACTGCCGCTTCGGATCGGGCATTGCGAACCCATCACTGGCAGTCAAACGAGGTCTGGCAGCTAGAAACGGTAGCTTACGCCAGCGCTGATGACCCACGGATCCAGTTTGTGTTCGGTTTCGATGGCTAGGGTGTCACCCGCGAACCACCGGGCGGTCGTGTCGACGAAGTAGCGCTTCGCATCCACGCTTAGTCCAAAACCGTTATCGTTGAGCGGGATGTCCAAGCCGGCCTGAAGAACAAGGCCAAGCTCGTCCGACAGGGTGGTGCGCGTAACACCCAGGGGCAGGGTCGATTCTCCAGGCTCGACGTCAACCCACCAGAAATACGTGGCTCCAGCACCCACGTAGGGCCTCACGCCTGCCAAGGGGAGGTGGTACTTGGCGGTTACTGTCGCCGGAATAAGCTTGGCGTCGGCGACAAGTTCGGCTCCTGGCAACCCGGAAGTTCCATCGACATCGTGCTGCGTGAGGCAGCAGATCGTCTCGATCGAAAAATTGTCCGACACGAAATATTCAGCCGCGACTGTCGGCACCACATTGTCGCTCGCCTTCGTCTGCGTGTTTCCGGGCAGTCCGACAATGTCGGTATTGACGGCCGTGATTTCGCCGTCTGGCAACACGACAGTTGCGAACGCCTTGATCTGAATTCGGCCGGCGTCGTCTCGCGCGCTGGCGATCGAAGGGACTGTAACGGCCCCGACAGCAAGCATGCTTGCAAGTATCTTCAAATTCATGGTTTTCCTTTCCTGGTTCAATGGCCGCGCGTCGCAGTAACGGTGTCTGCGCAACGATGACTCTTCGTCACTGACACGGGGACAATCATTGATCTGAATCAAAGACGACTCGTGTTGCTTGACCCATGGTCAAGTTATGACGAACATGAATCAGCACAGCCCAATGCCTGTCGTGAATCCATTCGAGCGATTTGCAGCGGCCATACTTCCGGCGGGCGTCGCGCCGGATGTGCGAGCGCGGTTCCAGTCACTTGCGCGCCACGCCGTTGCGGATGCTGGTGGTGCCCCCTTGGAGCATCAGGAACAGGACCAGATCGTATTCGTGGCGAGCGGCGCTACGAAGCTTGTCGCGCGGGCATCGCTTGGTCGAGAGCAGATCGTGGCGTTTCATTTTGCCGGCGACCTGGTTTCCCTGCCAGCGCGGGGAAGACATTCCTATTCGCTGGTTGCGCTGCAACGGAGTGAATTTCTCTCTTTCTGTGCGACCGATTTCCTTGCATCCGCCCAGGACGCGAGCTGTATCACAAACGAGATCCTCCGGCGTTCGCTTGTATCCCTTTGGCGCTGCCGCGAAAAATCCATCACCCTTGGTCGAAAAACGGCTCAGGAACGCCTCGCAAGCTTTCTTGCGACGATGGCGGACCGCATAGGTGTGCCGCATGACGGCGGTTGTGTTCTTGATCTGCCGATGTCGCGACGCGACATCGCCGACAGTCTCGGACTGACGATAGAAACAGTCAGTCGCCAGTTCACCATCCTTCGCGATCTTGCCCTCGTGGAAACCACTGGCCGTTCCACCGTCACCCTTACCGACATCCCAGCGCTGGAGGATCGAGCCGGGCATCTTCCAGTGGCGGCGTGATTATTTTGCCGATTTGACCTGGATCAATGAACGATGCGCGCCGCTGCACTAGTCCTCGCGAAAATGGACGGAGATTTTAATGCAGGCTGAAGCTGCACTAGGCCGGACGGGGCTGTGGTTTTTCGTAATGTTGCTTTCGATCGTTGTTGTTGCAACAGCGGCTGATAGTGGTTTCGCAGCCCATGCGACCATAATCGCCATCGTGGCGTTTGCGCTGATGTGCATGAGCGCGGCGCGTTTCGATCCGGTGAGTAATGGCCGCACATTCTTCAAGATGCCCGACGGCCCTTCGCGGTATGATGACGATGTCGTGCGCTGGGGCGCGATTGCCACGATGTTCTGGGGCATGGCCGGGTTGGCGGCTGGACTTTTCATCGCGTTGCAACTCGCTTTCCCGCAGTTAAACTTCGAACCCTATTTCAACTTCGGGCGAGTGAGGCCGCTGCACACCAGTGCGGTCATATTCGCATTCGGGGGCAATGCCCTGATTGCAACGAGCTTTTATGTGGTTCAGCGCACCTGCCGCACCCAGCTCGCCTTCCCGTCGCTCGCGCGGTTCGTCTTCTGGGGCTACCAGCTTTTCATCGTGCTCGCTGCAACCGGCTACTTGCTGGGAATCACGCAAAGTCGCGAATATGCAGAGCCGGAATGGTATGTCGATCTGTGGCTGACGATTGTCTGGGTCGCCTATTTCGCTGTCTTCGTCGGCACCATCATCCGCCGTCACGAACCGCACATCTACGTCGCCAACTGGTTCTACCTGGCGTTCATCGTCACGATCGCGATGCTTCACATCGTCAACAATCTGGCAGTCCCGGTCAGCTTCCTGGGGTCGCGTAGCTATAGCGCGTTCGCGGGCGTGCAGGATGCGCTGACGCAGTGGTGGTATGGACACAACGCTGTCGGCTTTTTCCTGACCGCGGGATTCCTCGCGATGATGTATTACTTTGTGCCGAAGCAGGCTGAGCGGCCGGTTTATTCCTATCGCTTGTCGATCATCCACTTCTGGTCGCTGATCTTCCTCTACATCTGGGCGGGGCCTCACCACCTGCACTACACGGCTCTGCCGGACTGGGCGCAGACCCTGGGTATGGTCTTCTCGGTAATGCTCTGGATGCCGAGCTGGGGCGGCATGATCAACGGGCTGATGACCCTGAACGGGGCTTGGGACAAGGTGCGAACCGATCCGATCATACGCATGATGGTGATGGCGCTCGCCTTTTACGGAATGAGTACTTTCGAAGGCCCGATGCTTTCGATCAAGAGCGTAAACAGCCTCTCGCACTACACCGACTGGACCATCGGCCACGTCCACTCGGGCGCGCTCGGCTGGAACGGCATGATCACCTTTGCGGCCATGTATTATCTGTTCCCCCGGCTGTGGAAGCGCGAGCGGATGTATTCGCTGCGCATGATCAACTGGCACTTCTGGCTCGCGACGATCGGGATCGTTTTCTACGCGTCCAGCATGTGGGTGGCCGGCATCACCCAGGGCCTGATGTGGCGCGAATACGGGCCCGACGGATATCTGGTGAACAGCTTCGCCGATACGGTCGCGGCACTTCATCCGATGTATATCATGCGGGCGTTCGGCGGTCTCCTCTACCTCTCGGGCGCAGCAATCATGAGCTACAATGTGTGGATGACGCTCGCAGGCAAACTGCGGGATGAAGCACCGATGACGGATACGCCGCACAACGAGGCGGCGGACCGGCCGATCGTCACCCCCCAACCTAATGCCGTTCCGGCAGAATAAGAGAACACAGACTCATGGGCCTGGCCGAACGCCATAAGAAACTGGAACGCAACATCACCCTGTTGGCGGTGGGAACTTTTATTACCGTCGCCATCGGGGGGATCGTCGAAATCGCTCCTCTGTTCTGGATCGATAACACGATCGAGGAGGTCGAAGGCATGCGGCCTTACACTCCCTTAGAACAGGCAGGCCGTGACATTTACGTGCGCGAGGGATGCTATTCCTGCCATAGCCAGATGGTGCGTCCCTTCCGCGATGAGGTCGAACGTTACGGACACTACAGCCTAGCGGCCGAAAGCATGTACGATCACCCGTTCCAATGGGGTTCGAAACGTACGGGACCGGACCTCGCGCGAGTTGGCGGCCGCTATTCCGATGAATGGCACGTTCAGCACTTGCAGGATCCGCAGAGCGTGGTGCCTGAGAGCATAATGCCGCAATATGGCTTCCTGGCCGAGACCGATCTCGAAATGGGTAATCCCGGTGCTCATTTGAGTGCCCTGCGTCGGGTTGGTGTTCCATACACCGACGAAGATATCGGGCAGGCTATGGCCGATCTGATTCTGCAGGCCGATCCGGATGCGGACGGCGATGTCGAAGATTTTATCCAACGCTACCCGAAGGCGCAGGTGCGTGACTTCGACGGCGATCCCGACCGCATTACGGAAATGGATGCGCTGGTGGCTTACCTACAGATGCTGGGGACTCTTGTCGATTTCGACAGTGCCGCCGCGCAGGAAGAGCTCGCACAGGAGAAGGGCCGCTAATATGTACGATTTCCTTCGCGAGTTTTCTGTCAGTTACGGACTGGTGGCGATGATGATCGTTTTCGTCGCACTATGTCTGTGGCCGTTCCGGCCAGGTGCTCAAAAGCATAACCACAAGGCCGCACAATCGATTTTCGAGGACGAAGCCCATGGCGAATAAGGGCAACAACACCCGCGTGGACGAACCGACCGGAACCGAATTTGTCGGGCACGAGTGGGACGGCATCGAAGAACTCGACACACCCATGCCCCGCTGGTGGGTATGGACTTTCTATCTCACGATCATCTTCGCCTTGGGATACGTGATTGCCTACCCCGCATGGCCGATGTTCGAGAAAGCGACCGAAGGTGTCTTGGGGTGGTCGAGCCGGGGCCAGCTAGCGGAAGAAATCGACGCCGCTGACCAAACGCGCGTTTCGGTGCGCGAGGCGCTTGCTCGGATTCCCATCGAGCGTTTGCCCGATGATAGTGCGCTTATGCAGCAGGCAATCGCGGGAGGTGCAGCTGCGTTTCGCGTCAATTGCGTTCAATGTCACGGCTCCGGGGCAGCCGGTAGCCAGGAGCTGGGCTATCCGAATCTCAATGACGACGCCTGGCTTTGGGGCGGTGACCTTAGAGCGATCGAGTACACCCTTGTTCACGGCATTCGCCAGGCAGGCGACGATCAAACGCGTGCGAGTCAGATGCCTCCTTTCGAAGGGGCTTTCGACAGCAATCAGATGGACGCTCTCGTTTCCCATGTCCTTTCGCTCAGCGGTAATGGGCAATCGACCCCGCGTGGGGCGCAGACATTTTCCGATAACTGTGCCGCCTGTCACGGTTCCAGCGGTGAGGGCAATCGCGAGCTAGGAGCGCCGCGGCTCAACGATGCGATCTGGCTTCGCGGCAGTAGCCGGGAAGCAATCACTCGCCAGATACTGAATCCGCGCATGGGAATGATGCCGAAATGGGAGGGGCGCCTCGATCCCGTGACTATCAAGATGCTGGCCGCCTACGTTCATTCTCTCGGAGGCGGCGAAGACTTCTTGGAAGTTGCCGAGGATCCCGAGGTCGAAGTCGATGAGCAACCCTGACGGACAAAAGTCCGGCGGCGATCGCGACTGGTCTGTCGTTGTCGAAGACGGAATTGCCAAGAGCAACGAACCTGTCTCCAGCGCGGTAGCCGAACCCGCAGCGACGACCCGGCGGCACGAACCGCACGAACCGCCCCGGCAGCCTTTGCCGGAGAAGCTCTACAAACCGCGTGAGCCGGTTCACAACAAGCGCGTACGCGGGCCATTCCGCACGTTCAAATGGCTGGTGATGCTGGTAACGCTCGGCATTTATTATGTGACCCCCTGGATACGCTGGGATCGCGGCCCCTACGCGCCCGATCAGGCCGTGCTGGTCGACATGGCCAATCGTCGTTTCTACATGTTCGGTATCGAGATCTGGCCGCACGAGTTTTACTTCGTCGCCGGTCTGCTCATCATGGCGGGTATAGGTCTTTTCCTCGTGACCAGCGCAGTGGGCCGTGCGTGGTGCGGCTATGCCTGCCCGCAAACCGTGTGGACCGACCTATTCCAGCATGTAGACCGGCTGATCGACGGTGACCGAAATGCCCGCATCCGCCTTGATCGTGCCCCCTGGACATGGGGCAAGGTATTCCGACGCGGATTCAAATGGACAATATACGCGCTGATCGGGTTGGTGACGGGTGGCGCCTGGATATTGTACTTCGCTGACGCGCCTACATTGTTCCGGGATTTTTTCGCAGGCGAGGCAGCGCCAGTCGCTTACATCACCGTCGCTGTTCTTACCCTCACGACTGTGACGCTGGGCGGGTTCATGCGCGAGCAGGTCTGCATCTACATGTGCCCGTGGCCGCGCATCCAGACCGCCATGCTCGACGAGAAGTCGCTTATTGTCACCTATAAGGACTGGCGCGGCGAACCCCGCGGCAGTGTGAAGAAAGCCAAGAAAGAGCCGGAAAAATTCGGGGACTGCATAGATTGCACCCAATGCGTGCAGGTCTGCCCGACCGGCATCGATATCCGGGAAGGGCCCCAGATCGGCTGCATAACCTGCGCTCTTTGCATCGATGCATGTGACAAAGTCATGGCCGATATCGGGCGACCGCGCGGATTGATTGATTATGCGACGCTCGAAGATTGCGAGCGCGAAGCGAATGGCGCAGAGCCGCGCTCGCCCTGGCGCACGTTGTTGCGACCGCGAACCATTGCCTACTTCCTGATATGGGGCAGCATCGGCCTTGCGATGCTCTTTGCACTCGGGGTGCGCAGTCACACGGACCTGACCGTGTCCCCTGATCGCAATCCACCCTTCATGCTCATGAGCGATGGATCCGTGCGCAATTCCTTCACATTGAAACTGCGCAATATGGAAAGCCGGCCGCGTGACATGGAGATATCGATCGAAGGTCTGCCGGGTGCAGTGATGTGGTCCGATACAATCAATCGGCGCGATGCCGCAGCGACACAGGTCGTAACAGTTCCCGCGGACCAGACGCGGGCGGTTCGCGCTTACGTGATGGTACCCGAGGGCACAGAGACCCGCGATTTCACCTTCCGCATCACATCGCAGGACGAGCAAGGCGAAACGGATGCTGTCGAAACCCGCTTTTCTGCGCCCGGCGATAGCTGATGCGCCGCGAACTTACAGGCCGGCATATCGCCTTAATCTTTATCAGTGGCTTCGGCATCGTGATGGCCGTGAATTTCTATATGGCGGCCCTGGCGACAAAAGGCTTCGGCGGAGTAGTTGTCGAAAATTCCTACGTCGCGAGCCAGAAGTTCAACGGCTGGCTGGAAAAGGCCCGGGAACAAGATCAACTTGGCTGGACTGCAGAAGTTTCGCGCAGTCCCGACGGTAAACTGCAGGTGGCGGTAGCCGATGCCCCAGCCGACCTAAAAGTGTCGGCACAATTGAGGAGGCCGCTCGGCCGTCCGGAAGCGACCGATCTGGTCTTGCGTTCTCTGGACGGCAGTACATTCACCTCCGACGTGCCAATTCCTTCGGGCCGCTGGATCGCGCGGGTGTCCATGCGTTCTGCCAACGATCGCTGGACAAGGGAATCGAGGCTCGATTGAATGCGCCCGCCGCCATCGACGTCGCCGCGCATGGGCAGTTGACCGATACCCGGCTGACGGTTCCCGGCATGCGCTGTGCCGGCTGCATTGCGAAGATCGAGCGGGGTCTCGACGAGGTGGATGGTATCGCCTCGGCTCGCGTCAACTTTTCTGCCAAGCGCGTGGCGGTCCGGCATGACAGGGGCATTTCCGAACAAGAACTCGTCGTTCGGCTGCAAAAGCTCGGTTTCGAAGCCCAGGCGATAGCCTCCAATCCGCTGGCGAGAGACGACCGAGAAACGCAAACCCTGTTGCGGGCCCTTGCGGTGGCGGGCTTCGGCATGATGAACATCATGTTGCTATCGGTGAGTGTCTGGTCGGGGGCTGGAGGCGTTACGCGTGAACTGTTCCACTGGCTTTCGGCTCTGATCGCGATACCGGTGGTGGCCTATTCGGGGCGCCCGTTCTTTTCGTCTGCAGCGATGGCATTGCGCTATCGCCGCACGAATATGGATGTGCCGATATCCATCGGTGTGGTGCTCGCAACGGGTCTAAGCCTTTACGAAACGTTGATGGGCGGGGAACACGCCTATTTCGACAGTGCGGTGATGTTGCTGTTCTTCCTGCTCGCGGGCCGGGCGCTTGATGCCACGATGCGTAACAAGACCCGCTCGGGGATTGGTGCGCTGTTAAGCCGGATGGGACGCAGCGCAGGAGTCGTCCAGCCTGACGGGACTATCGTCCGTATGGACGCTGACGAACTGAAGCCTGGCATGTTGATGCTGCTGGCGGCAGGCGAAGCTCTCCCCGCTGACGGCGTGGTCGAAAAGGGGACCGCATCCATCGACAATTCGATGCTGACCGGCGAAAGTGCACCGGAAGCGGTCGGGCATGGAGCACTTGTGCATGCCGGGGCGATCAATCTGCTTCACCCGATACATGTTCGGGTGACCGCGACCGGAAGCGACACCGCAATCGCTGAAATCGCCCGCCTGATGGACGAAGCGGGGCAATCGCGCAGCCGACATGTTCGTATTGCCGATCGCGCTTCGCGTCTTTACGCGCCAGCCGTCCATTCGCTTGCGCTCCTAGCCTTTGTCGGCTGGATGTTAGCTGGTGCTGGTTGGCACCAATCGCTCGTCATCGCCATTGCGGTGCTGATAATTACCTGTCCGTGCGCGATGGGCCTGGCGGTACCAGCGGCCCAGATCGTTGCCTCCGGGGCGTTGATCCGCAAAGGCTTGCTGGTGAAGGACGGAAGCGCACTGGAGCGCCTGGCAGAAGTCGATGCTGTCATCTTTGACAAAACCGGCACGCTTACGCTGGGCGACATGCGCGCTGACGTTGCCGCGCTTGATAGCGAGCAACAGTCCATCGCTCTAGCTCTCGCTCAAGCCAGTCTCCATCCTGTCAGCGTGGGCCTTGCGAAAACGCTCAGCGAACGCGGTCAAGGGCCCGCGGACGTCGTCCATATCGAGGAAGTTTCCGGTCAGGGGATCAAGGGTTCCTTTGCGGGACGAAGCGTGGCCTTGCGAAGGCCTTGGCAAAGATCCGGCACCACTAGCGTAGATCTGCAGATCGGCGAGGAAACGACGTCGATTGATTTCGCCGATGAATTGCGCCCCGATGCGGGCAAAACCGTGACCCGCTTGCAGGCCATGGGACTAAGCGCAACTATCTTGTCTGGCGATGCGGAACAAGCCGTCAGCGACGTGGCCTTGGAACTGGGTATCTCTGGACGGGGCGGAGTGGATCCCGCAGGAAAACTTCGCGCGCTTGATGCGATGAAGGCCGAGGGCCGGCGGCCGCTCATGGTTGGCGACGGGCTGAACGATGGTCCGGCCCTTGCCGCAGCCCATGCCAGCATCGCACCAGGCACGGCCAGCGATGCCAGTCAACAGGCGGCGGATGCGGTTTTTATCGGGGAGCGACTGACGCCTGTGGCACTCGCAGTCCAGGTTGCTCGCCGCACGATGGCGATCGTCCGTCAAAATTTCGGTTTCGCAATCGGATACAATATTCTCGCCGTGCCACTGGCGCTGGCGGGGTTCGTTACGCCCCTGATTGCTGCGATAGCGATGTCGTTGAGCTCGCTCGTTGTCGTTGGTAACTCGCTGCGTCTCGCCAGGGCAGCGGAAGGTGACGTATGAGCGTCTTGTTATATCTTATTCCCATCGCGCTGGGCATGGGCGGGATCGGGCTTGCCGTCTTCTTCTGGGCGATGCGCGACGGTCAGTTCGAAGATCTCGACGGCGCAGCGAACCGCATCCTTATTGATGACGAGGATGACGCTTCGTGAGTACTTTTTATTCGGCAATGATCGCCTTGCTGCCAGCGCTCGTGGGCCCGCTTCCCGATGCCGCGGACCAATTGACGCTATCCGTCTGCGGAAGCGAAGCACTGGTAACGATAGATCTTGGTCGGGAGGCCCCCGAACCCGCACAGGGTCCTTCATGTCATGGGAAAGCGTGCCATGCAGGCTGCAGCCGCAAGAAATTTGATCCAGCGCAATGACCGCGAACATTCTCCTGCATAAACCGAGCCGCATGTGGACGTATTATCCTGACTTGCTCGCCACGCCGGTGCCGCGATACACCAGCTTCCCCACCGCAGCCGACTTCGGGGAAATGCCTTCCGACGACTATCGGCGGGCACTTTCGAATGTCTCCGGCGCTGTCTCGCTCTACCTGCACATCCCATTCTGCGAGAAAATCTGCTACTATTGCGGGTGCAACACCGGGGCTGCGGGCCGGCGGTACAGGTTGGAATCCTATCTCGACGCCCTGCATCGTGAAATCGAGAGCGTGGCCGCCTTGTTGCCTGCTGGAACCGAAATCAGTCGGGTTTCCCTCGGCGGAGGCAGTCCAAATGCCATCGCGCCGACGGATTTCGTGCGATTGGTCGATGCCCTGACAATCCAATTCGGTCTGACCGACCCGGTCTATTCCATCGAACTGGATCCGCGGACCATGACCCGTGACTGGGCCGAAGCATTGCGCCTGGTTGGTGTGGATCGCGCGAGTCTGGGCGTGCAGACCTTCGCTAGGCACTGCCAAGAGCGTATCGGGCGCGTCCAGTCGGAAGATATGATCCTGCAGACCACCGACTGGTTGCGCGAGGCCGGTGTGACCTCGCTCAACTACGACCTGATGTATGGTCTTCCTGGGCAAACCCGCGACGATTTGCATGACAGCCTGAGCCGTACCCGTGTCCTAGGTGCAGACCGGATCGCTCTTTTTGGCTACGCCCATGTCCCGCATATCGTGCCACGGCAACGCGCCATCGACGCGACCGGCCTGCCTGATCAGGTAGAGCGCTTCGCAATGGCGGCTGAAGGATACGCCTATCTTGTGACGCACGGATACACGCCCGTCGGCTTCGATCATTTCGCAATACCCGGAAAGGATGCCCTCGCGAGTGCGGCCCTGTCAGGTCAATTGAAACGAAATTTTCAAGGTTTCACCGATGATCAAGCGCCTAATCTGATTGGTCTGGGGGCGTCGGCCATCAGCGCGTTTCCGCATCTGATCGTCCAGAACGAGAAGAACAGCGGTCGTTACAGAATGCGCGCAAGCGCGGGCAACCTCGCGACCGAGCGCGGTCTTTTCCGCTCCGTTGATGATCGTCTTCGTGGAGAAATCATCGAGGCGTTGCTTTGCCGTGGAGAAGCCAAAGTCGAGCCTCGTCTGCTCGCCGAAGCGCAACCTCATCTTGAACGGTTCGTCGATCGGGGCCTCGCTGCGGTTTGTGGAAGCAGTCTTCAAATTTGCCCGGACGGCCTGCCTTATGCCCGGACAATAGCTTCTCTATTCGATCCATATCGCCGACAATCATCGCGCCGCTTCAGCTCTGCGGTCTAATCCTACAGGAAGTATCGTCTATGCCGCTCTGGTTCTTTCCCGCGCTCATGGGACTTCTGGCCACCATAAGTCTCGTCGCCGGTATATGGCTTCTGCTTCATCTCCGCGATGTTGCTGCCGTTTTCGCGGGCCGCGAAGATGGTGAGTTCGTTCGCGGGCCGGGACGGCGGCGGGCCTCGAAATCGCGAGTCTGGTTCGCAATTATCGTTTTCAATGCCGGATGGATCGCTTGTCTGCTTATCTGGATATTCGTGATCGGGGGCGATGCGAACGCGATGACCGATGCGGCCTCCTAGAAGTGATAATGTCGGATGGTCGTAACCTGCTGTGCTTGAGCTGTGACCTGCTCGTACCAGTCAAATTTTTCCAAGTGGCGATCTGTTGATTTGCAACCCAGACACTTGAGGCACTGATCGCGAGTAACTAGGCGCTGAGAAATGCCAACCGCGAGAAACCCGATGAAGCGAGCTGTCGTGCTTGCCATTCTCGCACTGATATTGCTGGCGTCCAACGTGTTACCCACAGGCTGGATGCCAGACCGCGAACCCGACGGCACGTTTGTCGTCCGCATCTGTTCGCAAGGATTGACCGAAGCACAGCGAACAAGGTTCGAAGCGATCGTTCAAGCTCGGGTCGACCATGCTATGCATGGTGCCGATCAGCATTCCGGCGACGACCACCAAGCGGCCAGCGATCCGTGCCCTTACGGCGTGGTGGCGAACGCCTTCGCGGTTCCGCCCGTTTCTCCGCCGATGGTAGAACCAGTCGAAGGCATCGAAGCGGACTTGCCTCTCCTTACTTCGAATGTCGGCATAGGGATGGGTCTGGCGGCACCGCCACCTCCATCAACAGGTCCGCCGATTATTTCCTGAACGCGCTCTGCGACCAGCGGAGTTGATCACACCTTTCCGTATTCAGGATATGACCAATGAAATTTCCCCTTCGTGGGGCGCTTTCGAGCGCCTCGGCTCTTTCGCTTGTGGCGGCACCAAATGCCGTGATGGCCCAGCAGACCAATGCGCCAGAAGACGATCGTTCCAATGCCAACGAATTGCTTACTGATACGATTATTGTAACGGCGGCAAAGACTGACCCGCTCCAAGCGGATAACCAATCCCCTCCAGAGCAGATTGCAATTCCAGCCGATGCAGCGGGAATTGCCGCGCGCACGCCCGGGGGTGCACTGGTTCAGAACGGCGCTCTTTCGGGGCAGCTTTCCTATCGCGGTCTATTTGGAGAACGCGTTCTCGGCCGTATCAATGGCCAGAGGTTTGTATCCGGCGGGCCGAACGCCATGGATCCGCCGCTGCATTACGCGCCTTCCATCCTTATCGACCGTATCGAAATTACGCGCGGCACGGCGCCCGTATCGCAGGGACCGGGCCTGTCCGCCGCGGTTAATGCGCAGCTTGTCGGGACGCGCTTCTCCGACATCGGTGAGCTCACCGCGAGCGCCTACGCAGCGGGGCAATATCGAAGTGTCGACAATAGCTACGCGAGTGGAGGGCAAATCGGTATTGCGACGCTCCGGTGGCGACTAGGCGTCATCGGTAGCCGCGAGGAAGGTGACGATTACGATTACGCTGGTGGCACGGCCGTGGGCACATCCTTCGAGCGACAGCTTTACGGTGTCGAAGGAGGCTTTCGTGCTGGTGAAGGCGAATTCTTCGTCGAATACCGGCGCAGCGAAACCGACCCGACCGGCAATCCGCCTTTCGCCTTGGATATCGTGTATTTCGATACCGACTTCCTTCAGGCCGGCTACCGGGGGCAGCTTACCGATGACCTCCATCTCGATCTGCTGATGGGCCATGTTGCGGTCCGTCACCTGATGGACAACCAGACGACCAGGCAGCCTGCAGCTCCAGCCATACGGGCACGTGCAACCTTTGCGGATGCCGACACCAACACCGGCGAAATTGCACTGCGCCTCGGCTCGGATACGCGCAACGTAACCGTCGGCGGCGACGTCGAGATGGTCGACAAGGACGTGACGATCACCAACCCGACCAATGCCGCCTTTTTTCTGGACGCCCAACCGAACTTGTCTTCGGAACGTATCGGCGGCTTCGTTCAGTGGCGTGGCGGCATCGGAGCTGCTGAGTTCGAACTTGGCGCGCGTCTCGATCATACTAGCCAGACCGCGGGCGTCCCCCAGCTCGGAACAGCCGTTCCGATGGGGCCGCGTATGCTCGCAGCAGCATTCGCTGCATCCGGACGCGAGCAAAGCGATATGACGGTGGATGTGGTTGCACGGGCGTGGGTCCCAATGGGTGTATTGGTCCCGCGCGTGACACTATCGCGCAAGACTCGTGTTCCAAGCCTCCTGGAACGTTTTGCATGGTTACCGACGGAAGCGAGTTACGGCCTTGCGGACGGGAATATCTATGTGGGCAATCAGACTCTCGAGCCAGAGGTAGCCTATACCTTGGAAGCCGGCGCCGATTTTAACGGTGAGGTATTCACGTTCCGCCCGACCGCCTACTATCGCCGGGTCGACGATTTCATCCAGGGCACACCCTTCGATGCAACCGTTGGCGTGCTGGATACGCCGGTTGAAATGGTTGCGAATATGAACGGTGATCCGACGCCGTTGACGTTCCGCAATGTCGACGCCGAATTTTACGGCGTGGATCTGGATTTTACCGTCCGACCGACAGCGCGCATCCTGATCGATGGCACGATGAATTACGTGCGAGGCAAGAGGAGAGATATCGACGATGATCTCTACCGCGTTCCTCCTCTGAATGGGCGTATCTCGATTGCCTATGAGGGCGATCGATTCGCCATTGGCGGCGAGCTGACAGGTGCAGCCGATCAGAATGCCGTATCGGTCAGCAACGACGAGGATACCAGCGAGGGCTATGCAATTGCGGGATTGTTTGCGCAGTTCAGACTGAGCGATGAAGTGAAGCTCGAAGCTGGTGTCGAGAACATTTTCGACACTTTCTACCAGCCGCATCTTGCAGGCAGGAATCGTGTGCAGGCATCTGACGTGCCGCTGGGCGAACGACTGCCAGGCTACGGTCGGGGTGTCTGGATCCGCGCGAGCGCAAACTTCTGATTGTGATGCCAGCCGGGGCCGGAGCTCCGGCTGGCATTCTTCAACCGCGCTTGCGGGCTATCAGGTCGATCAACGCCGACTTGCCCGAATGGCCGATACCCTCCTCGATCTCGGTATCGTAGGCATCGAGCAATTCTATCTCCCACGTCGAGAAGGCGCGGCGCAAACCGTCCTCCGTATAGAGATTTTCGATATTGGGCGGACCGCCTGTCCCGTAGGCCAGCTGTTCTTCGCGATAGCCTTCGAGCAATAGCAGACCACCCGGCTTCAGCGAGCGATGGATACCATCGAAGATGTCCTCACGCAGTTCGGGACCGGCAAACTGGATGAAGATGCCGACCACCGCATCCAAAGCTTCCGCCGGCCATTCCCATTCGGCCAGATTTGCCTGCCGATATTCGACGTCGACCGCTCGCCGCTCTGCGAAAGCTCGCGCCTTATCGAGTGCCCTTTCCGAAATGTCGGTAGCGACGACGCGATGGCCATGCTGGGCCAGGAATACGCTGTTTCGCCCCTCGCCATCGGCGACCGCCAGGACTTTCGATCCCGGGGTCAGGCAATGCACCTCGCGCGCGAGGAATGCGTTCGGTGCAGTCCCGAACAGATATTCGCCCGTCGCATAGCGCTCATCCCAGAAGGCCGCTTGATCCGGTTCAGTCATGGTCCGCCTTCCAAGCGCCCATCGAGCCTAGATAGACATCCAGCTTTTCGAAGCCGCGGCTCGCAAGCCAGCCGACAGCGACCGTGGCCCGCATTCCGCTGGCGCACATTAACGTGTAGTGCTGCGCCGGATCGAGGTCGTGATAACGGTCATTCAGTTCGCCTACGTAGATATGCTCGGAACCCTCGATCGCGTTTTGCGCGCGTTCGTCCGCATCCCTCACATCGAGCAGCGTCCAGCCATCTTTGCCGGCTTCCAGACGACGCTCGACTTCCTCGGTTCCAATCATCGGGATAGTCCGCATAGACTTGCCTTGCGCAGCTGCAGGCACGACACCGACATAACCGCCTTTGATATTGTCGAGTGCGATCCGCACGAGATGCGTCATGGCAGCTTCGAGCTGGTCTTCATCGGAAGCGATAAGAGCGACCCTCTCGCCCTCGCGAATGAACCATCCCGCGAATGCCGAGATCATGCCAACTGGTAGGTTCATGGAACCGGGAAGATGCCCTGACGCAAAGGCAAGGGGCTCGCGCACATCCACCAGGTGGTCGACGTCGGTGTCGCCCAACTCGGGCAGCGACAGCCGCTTGGGTCGCATCACACGAGGCGCAGCTTCGCCGCCTTCGAGATTGAGGCGCTCCATCAGCCGGAAATAGGGCGGCTGGTAATGGTTTTCCTCCACCTTGAAGTTGATGAAGGCATCGCGACTTTCGAATTGAAGGCGTGGATTGTTCGCGCGTTCGTGGCCGAGGGTCGAGAACTCGCGTTCCGCCATTCCCGATCCGCACACAGACCCCGCGCCATGTGCCGGATAGAGGATGACCTGATCCCCGAGTGCCAATATCTTCTGCAGGGAATCGTATAGAAGGCCTGCGACCTCGCGCTTTCGTTCGGGATAAAAGTCCGTGCGGCCGACGTCGCCGACGAACAGAGCGTCTCCCGTAAACACCCCGACTGGCCCATCGGGATAGCCAGTGTCGTGGAGAACGAAAGCAAGATGATCGTCCGTGTGCCCGGGCGTTTCGAGCACTCGGATTTTGAGCTGGCCTATCTCGAATTCGTCGCCCTCGCGCGCCGTTTCTGCATATTCGACTGTGCCTGCAGGATTTGGACCGTGCAGGACGCGCGCGCCGGTCAATTCTCTCAGGATGGGAGCCCCGGACACTAGATCCTCGTTGCGATGGGTTTCGAAGATATGGGTGATCTCCAGACCCTCGGCGCGTGCCATTTCGACATAGCACTCGCAGTCGCGGCGCGGATCGATGACGGCCGCCTTGCCGCCCGAACCAATCAGGTAGGAAAGGTGGGACAGGCCGGGTGTCTTTATTTTTTCGAGCAGCATGATGCCTCCTTCATAAGGAAAAAGCGGGACCGGCGCGAACCGATCCCGCTTTCAAAAGATTCGATGAGGTCGGACGCTCAATCGATTTTCACTGTGCGCAGGTAGGGACGAAGCGTGGTGAAACCCTGCGGGAAACGCGCTTTTGCATCCTCGTCGGAAACCGACGGTGGAATGATCGCATCCTTGCCTTCGCGCCAATCAGCGGGCGTTGCCACGCCATGCTTGTCGCTGAACTGGAGCGCATTGATCGCGCGCAGGATCTCGTCGAAGTTTCGTCCCACGCTCATGGGATACGTCATGGTGAGCCGGATCTTCTTGTCCGGATCGATGATGAATACCGACCGCACAGCCGCCGTCTCGCTCTGATCCGGATGGATCATGTCATAAAGCTTCGCGATCTTGAGATCGGCATCAGCGACGATCGGGAATACGAGGTTGGTGTTCTGGGTGTCGTTGACGTCTTCGATCCACTTAACGTGTTCTTCGGCAGTGTCGGTCGAGAGGCCAAGTGGCTTCACATTGCGCTTGTCGAACTCGCTGGCGAGCTGCGCGGTGCGGCCCATCTCTGTAGTGCAGACGGGAGTGAAGTCGGCCGGGTGGCTGAAGAAGAACACCCAGCTATCGCCAGCCCAGTCGTGCAGGCTGATCTCGCCATTCTGGGTGTCGACGGTGAAGTCGGGGGCGGTGTCACCGATGTGAAGGCTCATTTCGATTTCCTTGTTTCGTGTCGATGCACCCTTTGTAAAGAGACCCAGACACGCTGCCCAATTCAAATTATCGATTGCAATAAGTGATAAACCAACTGGCAGGACCGAAAGGCTGAAAAGGCACTTTTTCCGTTTGATGGTGCCTCTATCACTTAACTATTGCATATAACTTTCTTGAGCACCGATGACGTCAGTTACGCTTTCAGCCAGAACCTGATGATCGAGGCTACGAGACCCAGCACGGTTATGCTCGCAAGCCAGATCACGAACATCCAACCGAGCCGCTGCCAAAGCGGGCGATCCTGCGGCTCGTCCATCAGTGATATCCCTCGTCCGCCACCTTGCCGCGGAACACCCAGTAGGCCCAGGCGGTGTAGGCGATGATGAGCGGCATGGTGATCGCGACGCCAACCAGCATGAAGATCTGGCTGCGTTCGGGTGCGGCGGCGTCCCAAATCGTGAGGCCCGGCGGAACGACATAGGGCCACATGGTGACGCCGAGGCCGGCCATGCCAAAGAAAAACAGCGCAAGGCTCAGCCAGAACGGCTTGCTGTGCCGGTCGACCGAAAGAGCTCTCAGCAGCATCACGGCAATCACCAACGTGAGGATCGGGACCGGCGCGGCGAAGTAGATCTCCGGCGCAGTCAACCAGCGCTCGGCATATTCGGCGTTCAGGAACACATTGTAGAGGCTAACGCCTCCCATCAGCACCAGCGTTGCCCATGCCGCCCGCTTGCCCAGCTTTCGGGCGTGATGCTGACTCTCCCCGTCCAGCTTCCACACCAACCAGGTCGCGCCAAGCAGAGCGTAGCCGGCAACCGTCCCCAGGCCGGTCAGTAGTGTGTAGGGCGTGAGCCAGTCGAACCAGCTGCCCGCATAGGATCGATCTACGACTTCGATGCCTTGAAGAAGTGCACCCAGCGTCATGCCCTGCGCCATCGCCGCGACCAGCGAGCCGCCGGTGAAAGCCGCGTCCCAGTATCGACGATGCCCCGGATCGCGCCAGCGATACTCGAACGCGACCCCCCGAAACACCAGCCCCAGCAGCATGGCGATGATGAGCGGGTAGGTAGCGGGCAGGATGACCGCATAGGCGAGCGGGAAGGCTGCGAACAACCCTCCGCCGCCCAGCACGAGCCAAGTCTCGTTTCCATCCCATACCGGCGCAATGGAGTTCATCGCCCGGTCGCGTTCGGGGCCGACCTCAAAGGTGGGAAACAGGATCCCAATACCAAGGTCGAACCCGTCCATGACGACATAGGCGAATACAGCGAAGGCAATGATAAATGCCCAGATCGTCGTCAAGTCCACGTTAACGTCCATCGGTCGCCTCCTCGTGATTACTCGGCAGTGGGTCGGGATCGCCCGGGTTCTGTGACGGGCCGGGCGTGATGCCCGCGGTCCGGATCGGTCCGGTGTCCCCGCGCTTGACGCCGTATTCGCCTGCGTGCGGCGGTTTGTGCATCAGGTGCAGGATATACCAGACGCCCGCGCCGAAGACTGCAAAGTAGACCACCACGAAAGCAAGCAATGACGCGGCGACAGCAGGAGCATCCAGCGGACTCGCAGCATCTGCCGTGCGCAGGAGATTGTAGATCACATACGGTTGCCGGCCGACCTCCGTCGTGATCCAGCCGGCGATGACCGCAACGAAACCGCTGGGAGCCATGACCAAGGCTGCGCGATGGAGCATTGGCCATTCGTAGAGTTTCTTGCGGAAGCGAGCGACCAAGCTCCATGCTCCGATACCAAGCATGGCAAAGCCGATCCCGACCATTATCCGGAATGACCAGAAGACGATGCCGACCGGCGGTTCCTCGTCGTCCGGGATCGTGTCCAGACCGGCGAGCGGCGCATTCAGATCATGTTTCAGGATCAGCGACGATGCCTTGGGAATCTCGATCGCGTAGTCGACACGCTTCTCCTCGCTGTTCGGAATGCCGAACAGGATCAGCGGCGCACCATCCGGATGGCTCTCGAAGTGGCCTTCCATCGCCATGACCTTCTGTGGCTGGTGTTCGAGCGTGTTCAGTCCGTGCAAGTCACCTGCAAAGATCTGGATCGGCGCAACGATGGCCGCCATCCACATCGCCATCGAGAACATCTTGCGAGCGTGGAGGTTGGCTTTGTCCTTCAACAGATGCCATGCGCCAACCCCGCCGACCACGAAGGCCGTAGTGAGGTAGGCCGCGATGACCGTGTGAACCAAACGATAGGGGAAGCTCGGGTTGAAGACGATGTCCCACCAGCTTTCGCCAGGCAGGTATTGTCCGTTCGCCCCGATTTCATAACCCACGGGGGTTTGCATCCAGCTGTTCACCGAGAGGATCCAGAAGGCGCTGATGAAGGTGCCGATTGCCACCATGAGAGTGGCTGCGAAGTGCAACTTCTTGCCGACTTTGTTCATGCCGAAGAGCATGACGCCGAGGAACCCGGCCTCGAGGAAGAACGCGGTCAGCACCTCGTAGGCCATCAGCGGGCCGATAACCGGCCCCGCAATATCGGAGAAGACCGACCAATTCGTGCCGAACTGGTAGGACATCACGATGCCCGAAACGACGCCCATCGCGAAGGCAATGGCGAAGATCTTCAGCCAGTATTTGAACAGGTCGAGATAGATCGGTTTCCCGGTCTTAAGCCAGAGCCCTTCGAGCACTGCAAGATAGCTTGCGAGGCCGATGGAGAAGGCCGGAAAGATGAAGTGAAAGCTCACCGTGAAGGCGAACTGGATGCGGGCAAGCAGAAGGGCGTCTAGCTGTTCGAACATGTCTTTATCCGTGTTGCTTTTCGGCGCGTGCCTTGCGCCAGCGGTAAAAAGTCTTTTCGGAAATCCCGATCTCGCGGCAACTCTCGCAAACACCCTTTCCGGATGCGATCAGAGCTTCGATCTTGCGGCAGCGGGTGTCCTTGTCATGAATGGCAGGCATCAGATCATGCCCCTCGCAGCATCGGGGATTGGTTCAGCTGGTGGTCCGCCGTTTGTCGCCAATTCCCGGAACGCGCGGTTCTGCGACATGAAGACCTGCCCGTTCAGCTCGTCCACAAAATGGGTTCGCTTCAGGCGGTCCATGACCGGACCTTTCACTTCGGAAAGGTGAAGGCCGATCCCCGCGTCGATCAAGCGGTGATTGATCGCTTCGAGGCTTTCGAGGCCGGAGGCGTCGATTTCGTTAACCGCACTACACATCAGGATCACGTGACGCACATCGGGGCGGTCGGCGATCTCCTCGAGCACATATTCCTCGAGCCACCGCGCATTGAGATAGGTCAGGCTTTCGTCGATCCGGATCGAAAGAACGTGCGGGACGGTGAAGACCCGGTGGCGGTCGACATTGCGGAAGTGCTCGGTCTCGGGGACACGGCCTACGATGGCGGCATGCGGTCTGCTCGCCCGCCATAAGTAGAGGAGCAAGCCGACGCCGACCCCTGCGATCACACCCAGTTCGACGCCCGCAAGAAGGGTAATGGCGATCGTCGCCATGTGGGCGGCGAAGTCGGCCTTGGAATAATTCCACAGCTGCCCTGGCGTCTTGAGATCGACGAGGCTCAGGACCGCGACGATGATCGTGGCCGCCAGCGTTGCGATGGGCAGGCTGTAGAGCAGCGGCGTCAGGAACAGGCCCGCCAGCGCTATGCCGACGGCGGTGTAGGCCCCTGCCGCAGGCGTTTCCGCCCCGGCGTCAAAGTTGACAACCGAGCGGGCAAATCCACCAGTGACGGGGTAGCCCCCCGAAAAGGCACTGGCGATGTTCGAAGCACCCAGACCGATAAGCTCCTGGTTAGGTGCGATCCTCTGCCTGCGCTTGGCAGCCAGTGTCTGCGCGACCGATACGCTCTCGACGAAGCCGATGATCGAGATGAGCAGGGCCGGAACCCACAACTGCCCGATTAAGCCGAGATCGGTGGATGGCAGGGCGAAAGGCGGCAGGCCCTGCGGGATAGCGCCGACGAGATTGACGCCGCGATCCTCGAGATCGAGACCGACGGCGGCGAGGATCGTAGCGACCACGGCAATTACCGGCCCTGCCTTGGCCGCGATGTCGGCGGCGCGCGGAGTAAGGCCCAGCTTCACCAGTGATGGTTTCAAGCCCTTGCGAACCCAGAAAAGGAACAACGTGGCCGGAATGCCAACGGCGAGGGTCCACGGGTTGATCGCGTCAATCGCGGCGGCAAGCCCGCCGAGCATTTCGGGCCAGTTGTCGCCGCCCGCCGAAACGCCGAGGATGTGCTTCACCTGGCTCGTCGCTATCAGGATGCCGCTGGCAGTGATGAACCCGCTAATGACCGGATGTGACAGGAGGTTGGCGAGAAAGCCCATTCGCAGGAATCCGAGCACGGCCAGCATCACACCGGACAAGGCGGCGAGGGTGATTGCCGCCTCAAGATAAAGTTCAGTCCCCTGCGCCGCGACGGCTCCGGCAGCGCTCGCCGTCATCAAGGACACGACCGCCACCGGCCCCACGGCAAGCGTGCGGCTGGTGCCGAAGATCGCGTAGGCGACCAGCGGCAGGATCGATGCGTAAAGGCCCACGACAGGTGGCAGGCCGGCAAGCAGCGCATAGGCGAGGCTCTGCGGGATCAGCATGATCGTCACGATGATCGCCGCGACGAGATCGTTCGTCAGGACCGATCCGTTGTATGTCCGGCCCCACTCGAGGATCGGGAGATATTGCGCCAGCAGCCCGGGCTTGTGCCTTCGCGGCAAGCCGGACGGCTGCCCAGCTGACCCTGGGTTGCTGTCGCTCATGATCAGGCAGCCTGTTTCATATGCGGCTTGGCGAGCCACTCATGGCCCTTCAGCATGCCGTTCCAGTAAATCCAGGGCAGCGCCTCCGACTTGAGTAGCCAGCTCAGCTTGCGCGGCTTTGTGCCATCGATCACCCATTTCGGAAAACTCGGCAGCAGCTTTCCGTCATAGCCGAATTCGGCGAGCACGATCTTTCCGCGTTCGACGGTCAGCGGGCAGGAGCCGTAGCCATCGTAATCGGCCACCGGCTGCTTTGCATCGAGCTGGGCGAGCGCGTTGACCGCGACGATCGGTGCCTGCTTGCGCGCGGCAGCCATCGTTTTGGCATTGGGAGTAGATCCAGCGTCGCCGATCCCGAAAACGTTGGGATAACAAACGTGCTGGAGCGTGAACTTGTCGACATCGACAAAGCCGCTGTCGGCATTGGCGAGAGGGCTGTCGGCAACGAACTGCGGGGCAACCTGCGGCGGGACCGCATGGAGCATGTCGAAGTCGACTGTTTCTTCAGCAGCTTCGCTCTTGAAGACCGCCTTCTTGCCGGGGCCATCGACCGCGACAAGCGTCTGGTTGAGCTTGAGGTCGATCCCGTATTTGTCGACATATTCCATCAGCGCCGGGACGTATTCCTTCACCCCGAACAGGACGCCGCCGGAATTGCGGAACTCGACGTCGATGTCGTCGAGAACCCCACGCTCCAGCCATGCATCGCATGACAGATACATCGCCTTCTGCGGCGCACCTGCACACTTGATGGGCATGGGCGGCTGGCTGAAGATCGCGCGCCCCGATTTCAGGTTGCGCACGAGCTCCCACGTGTAGGGTGCCAGATCGTAGCGATAATTGGAGGTGACGCCGTTCTTGCCGAGCGTCTCTTCCAGCCCGTCGATCTTTTCCCACGCGAGCCGGATGCCCGGCGCGACGATCAGGATCCGGTAGGTGATGGTCGTGCCATCGCTGAGCGTGACCTGATTGTTTTCTGGCTGAAACGACGCGGCGGCCGTTTTCAACCAGATCGCCTGTTTCGGCATTACGCTCGCTGTGGTGCGCCTGGTCGCTGACACTTCGAAGACACCGCCACCGACCATGGTCCACCCAGGTTGATAATAATGATCCTCGCTCGGCTCAACGATCGCGATATCGAGTGACGGGCGCCGCTTCAGCATGGAGGATGCAGTCGCAATGCCTGCTGACCCTCCGCCGATGATGACGACTTCATGATTTAGGCCTTGGGCCATGACAAACTCTCCAGTGTTTTTTCGTTATTCGCCAAGCCGGTCGCGCAAGCCCGACAGATCGTAGCCCGCTATCTTGGCGCGATTGATGCGCTCGGCGGCGGATTCGTGCTCGATATTGGCGAGTGCATCGAGCGTGATGGAGCGTGTGCCGGTCCGGCAGAAGGCAAGCACCTTGCCGTCCGCTTCTTCACGGACCTTGGCAAAGGCCTTGATCGCAACCGGCGGAAACTCGCCTCCTGAGACCGGAATATGATGGAAGGCTAACCCAGCCGCTTCGGCAGCCTCGCGCATCGATGCGACGGTGGGCTGGCTCAGCTCTTCGTCATCCGGCCTGTTGCAGATCACCGTGCTAAATCCCGCGTCGGCAAGCCCGCGCATGTCGTTCGGCTCAAGCTGAGGGGAGACGGCGAAGGCGTCGCTTACATGTGCGAGCTTCATGATGATGC
Organism: Qipengyuania oceanensis; assembly: GCF_009827535.1. Taxonomy (NCBI): domain Bacteria; kingdom Pseudomonadati; phylum Pseudomonadota; class Alphaproteobacteria; order Sphingomonadales; family Erythrobacteraceae; genus Qipengyuania; species Qipengyuania oceanensis. The sequence continues at coordinate 44,856 of NZ_WTYN01000003.1, forward strand.
CCCTTCGAAAAGCCGGACAACAGCCATGCCGGCGAGCATGGCGACGACGAATATCGCGGCCGCTGCAGGTTCGATCACGAGAGCAGCAATCCCGGGTCCCGGACACAGCCCCGCAATTCCCCAGCCGATTCCAAACAGGGCTGCTCCGCCGATAAGGCGGGGGGTGAGATCGGATTTGGTCGGCAGATGAAACTCGCCAGCGAAGATTGGTTCGGCCAGGCGCGGCACGATCCGCCACGCGATGGCCATGACGATGACCGCTCCGCCCATCACGAAGGCGAGCGTGGGGTCCCAGTCACCGAAGATGTCGAGAAAGCCGCGCACGCGGGCTGGGTCAGTCATGCCGCCAAGGGCAAGCCCAGCGCCGAAAAGGACTCCGGATACGATCGAGGCAAGAGCGGTACGCATTACAACACCTCCAGCCCGAGCGCGTTCATGATCGCGACTGTCGCAATACCAGTCGCCATGAAAGTCAGCGTGGCTACAATCGAGCGGCCCGATAGACGACTAACACCGCAAACCCCGTGCCCACTCGTGCACCCGCTGCCGACGCGCGTTCCGATGCCGACGACCAGTCCAGCTATCGCGAGCGTTACGGGGCTGGCGAAGCTGGCTTCGAGCCCGCCCGATGCCAGCACAACGATGAGTGCACCCAGCGGCAATCCGATCACAAACATCCATGCGCCGCTCCTGGCTATGCCGCTACCGCCAAGCCCGACGGCCTTCGCGGCAAGCCCGGAAACGCCAGCGATCCTGCCAAGGCCGAGCAGCATGACCGCCGCAGCAAGGCCGATCAATACGCCGCCCGCCAGGCCGGCAAGCGGCGCGGCTTCAGGGAAGCCGGGGAGCGTCATACGGCATTTACCGGAATCTTGATGTAACTGACGCCGTTGTCTTCGGGGTCAGGCAAACGACCGCCTCGGATATTGACCTGCACCGACGGCATGATCAGGTTCGGCATGGCGAGCGTCTTGTCGCGGGTCGTCCTCATTTCGACGAAGTCGTCCTCGCTCACCCCGTCCTTCACATGCACGTTCTCCTCACGCTGTTGCTTGACGGTGGTTTCCCAAGCGTATTCGTCGCGGCCCGGTGCCTTGTAATCGTGGCAGAGAAACAGGCGGGTTTCGTCCGGAAGCGACAGCAGTCGGCGAATGGACCGATAGAGCTGGTGCGCGTCGCCTCCGGGAAAGTCCGCCCGCGCCGTGCCAAAGTCGGGCATGAAGATCGTGTCGCCGACAAAGGCCGCATCACCGATGATGAAGGCCATGTCAGCAGGCGTGTGGCCAGGAACATGAAGGGCGATGCCTTCAAGCTCGCCGACCTTGAAGGTCTCACCATCCTCGAACAGCTTGTCGAACTGCGATCCGTCGCGTTCGAAATCGGTGCCGGCATTGAAGAGCTTACCGAATACCTCTTGCACGCGAATGATGTCGCGTCCGATAGCCAGCTTTCCGCCGAGGCGTTCCTGCAGATAGGGGGCAGCTGAAATGTGATCGGCATGCGCGTGCGTCTCAATCAGCCATTTCACTTTAAGATTATTAGAAGTGATATACTCGATAATGCGGTCGGCCGAGCCGTTAGAAGTCCGACCGGACGCCGCTTCGAAGTCCAGAACCGAGTCGATAATGGCCGCTTCGTCCGTCTTGGGATCGTGTACGACATACGAAACCGTATTCGTCGCCTCGTCAAAAAAGCCCGCGATAGAGGGGCGGAGGCACTTATCGGCCTGTGCGCGCTCGATCTGGGCGGCGGCGCTGTTGAGGTTTTGATCTTCAGCCATAGCTTGATCTCCATACATTTACATAAACCGTTTATATGTGTTGCTATTCGGTTGTCAAGTGGTATGAGGGCTCGATGACCGAGATGACCAAAGCTGATAACGAACGAGAGGCGCCTTGCGCTGGACTGCGTATCGGAGACCTCGCCCCGGCCTTTTCCGCACGCAGCACGACAGGGGATGTCCGCCTTTCGGATTACCGGGGGCGGTGGCTGATCCTCTTCTCACACCCCGCGGACTTCACGCCTGTGTGCACGACCGAGTTCGTCGCACTGGCCCAATCGGCCAGCGAGTTCGAACAGCGCGACTGTGCGCTGATGGCGCTTTCCGTCGATAGCCTGTTCTCGCATTTCGCCTGGCTACGGCTGATCCGCGATCGCTACGACATCGAGGTGCGCTTTCCGATCGTGGAGGATCCGACACTCGTGATCGGGCGCGCCTACGGCATGGTGGCGCCGAACGACAACGACAGCGCAACGGTGCGCACGACATTCTTCATCGATTCAGCCGGCGTTATCCGCGCGATGACTTGCTATCCCGCGAACGTTGGACGTTCGACCCCGGAGATGCTGCGGACGCTCGATGCTCTCCAGGCGGTGGACAATGGGCCAGTCCTGGCCCCTGCAAACTGGGCGCCCGGAGAAGCCCTACTGGCTCAGCCCGACGCCTCGCTGGACACTGTTTTCTCGGCCAAGGGCCAGACCGACTGGTTCATGAAGGAAACCATGCGAGGGTCTCGGAAATGACGGACGAAGAGCTGGTCGATGCCTTGAAGGCGCTCGCGCATCCCGTGCGTCTTCGCATCATGAAGGCCCTGACGGGCACCGAGCGCAATGTCGGCGAGATCGACGACGCCGCAGATATCGGCCAACCGACGTTATCACAGCAGTTGGCGGTCCTTCGCAACGCGGGCCTCGTAAAGACCCGGAAAGACGCTAAGCTAGTTTATTACCGGATCGATGAAGCCAGGATTGCGAAGGTTGTCGATGCCGCAGGCGCACTTGGTGGCTTGTCTGCAAACCCTATTCAGCAGTCGCGCCAGCCAGCGCCAGGGGTCGCTAATTTCGCCAGACTGGGGTGAGAATTTGGGCTCCCGCACTCCGTGTTATCTGCTTGAACGACGCATTTATCAGGGCCAATCGTAGGTGATGGACAAAAGCGCCGAAAAGGCTGAACAATTCATCGCTGCCTGGCGCGATACCGGGGGGTCCGAGCTCGCCAATACGCAGAGTTTCGTCAACGGCCTTTGCGATCTGATCGGTGTTCCGGCGCCGGATGGCAGCAAGCCGGATGATGCGGAGAACGACTACGTTTTCGAACGCCGCGTCTTCGCCGATAACGGCGATGGCACGACGAATTTCGGCCGGATCGACTGCTATCGCCGGGGGGCGTTCATCCTTGAAGCAAAGCAGGGGTCGGACGCGGACCGGCGCGCTGCGGAAGCAGGCGAAGAGGACCTCGATCTGTTCGGCCAGTCAGCGGCACGTCGCATGAAGCGGGGTACTGCCAAGCGCGGAACGGGCGGCTGGACAGCCGCGATGATCGCCGCAAAGGGCCAGGCGGAACGCTATGCCCGCTCTCTCCCGGTCGACCACAACTGGCCGCCATTCCTGATCGTCACTGATGTCGGTTACTGCCTCGATATCTGGGCGGACTTCTCAGGCACGGGAAGGGCCTACACGCAGTTTCCGGACCGCGCACGCTATCGCATCATGCTGGAAGATCTGCGGGATCCGGATGTGCGCGAGCGTTTGCGTTGCATCTGGACCGATCCGCTTAGCCTCGACCCTGCCACCAAGGCGGCGCGCGTCACACGCCAGATAGCCGATCTATTAGCCAAGGTTGCGAAGCGGCTGGAGGCCCGCGATCACAATCCCGACCGGGTGAGTGGCTTCCTGATGCGGCTGCTTTTCACGATGTTCGCCGAAGACAGCAAGCTGATCCCCGAGGAAAGCTTCACCGGCTTGCTGAAGGCGCAGAGAGCCCACCCACAGCATCTTGCCCCCCAGTTGTCGGCCCTTTGGCAGGCGATGGACAAGGGTGAATTCGCACCTGCTCTCGGTGTCCCCGTAAAACGATTCAATGGATACCTGTTCAAGGATCGAACCGCGCTCGACCTGGAGACGGACGAACTGGAGGTGCTGATTCAGGCGGCGGAACACAAGTGGACGGAAGTGGAGCCTGCGATCTTCGGCACCTTGCTGGAACGTGCGTTGAACCCGAAGGAGCGGGCGAAGCTTGGGGCGCATTACACTCCGCGGGCCTATGTCGAACGCCTGATCGCTCCCACGATCATGGAACCTTTGCGGACAGATTGGGACGGTGTGCGCACCGCTGCTGCCAGTCTTATCGATGACGGCAAGACCGACGCCGCCCATATGCTGGTGGAACAGTTCCACACGCGTTTGGCTGGCACTAAAGTGCTCGATCCGGCATGCGGAACGGGCAACTTTCTCTACGTTGCCATGGCGCGGATGAAGGAACTCGAAGGCGAGGTGCTCGACCTTCTGGAGGAGCTGTCGTCCAGCGATGCCGAGAAGCAATACGTAGCCGATCTTACCGGCCACACGATCACACCCGAAAACTTCCTCGGCCTCGAAATCAACCCGCGTGCGGTTGAGATTGCGCAGCTCGTTCTGTGGATCGGTTACCTGCAATGGCACTTCCGCGTTAACGGGCAGGAGCGCATGCCGAACGAGCCTATCCTGACCGGCCTGCGCACAATCGAGCACCGCGATGCGTTGATCGACTACGACGAGAAAGTGCTGGAGCGCGATGAGGAGAACCGGTCCGTCTCGCGCTGGGATGGGGAGACGATGAAGCCCCATCCGGTGACCGGCAAGCCGGTGCCAGACGAGACGGCACGGGTCGAAAGCTGGCTCTATCCCAATCCCCGACCCGCGAAATGGCCCAAGGCTGATTTCATCGTCGGCAATCCGCCTTTTATCGGTGGCAAGGACGTTCGGGATCGGCTGGGTGATGGATATTTCGATGCCTTGTTCAAGGTATCGGACGTTCCGGAAAGCGCCGATTTCGTGATGCATTGGTGGGATCGCGCGGCCAATGCGGTGCGGGCAGGGACTGCGCGGCGGTTCGGCTTCGTCACTACCAATTCGATCACACAGGTCTTCAGTCGTAGGGTCACGGCAAAGCATCTCGATGCCAAGAAAGGCGTCACAATCGCCTATGCTATTCCTAACCATCCTTGGGTGGACGAGAAGGACGGCGCGGCGGTTCGGATCGCCATGACTGTGGGCGTTCCATCGGGGACGCAAAGCAAAGGCTTGCTGCGCAAGGTCAGTGACGAGAGGGATGCGCCTGATACGATACTGTTCGCAGAGAAATCCGGGCGCATCGGATCCGATCTGCGCGTTGGTGCCGACGTTACCAAGGCGGCGCCGCTAAAGGCGAATGCCCGAATTGCGTCCCGTGGCGTACAGCTAATGGGCTCCGGCTTTATCGTCACGCCCGATCAAGCGCAGCGGCTCGATCCGCGTTCGCTGGCCATCGCCAGAGGAGAGGATGATGCGCCGCCGCGCATCCGTTCCGGTAGCGGCGACGAGCCGCAGGTCATCTTCGATTACCGCAACGGCAAGGATCTGACGGCTCGCCCGCGCGGCGTCATGGTGATCGACACCTACGGCTTAAGCGAAGCCGAATTGCGCGACTGGCATCCGGCGGTGTGGCAGCATATCTTCGACGAGGTGAAACCGCATCGCGACACCAACAATCGCGCATCCTATCGCGATAATTGGTGGTTATTCGGTGAACAGCGCAGCGAAATTCGCAAGGCTCTGCGCGGGTGCGAACGCTATATTGCGACGGTCGAAACCGCCAAGCACCGGGTGTTCCAGTTTCTTCCGATTGCCACGGTGCCGGACAATATGATCGTGGCAATAGCTTCTTCGGATGCGTTCGATCTCGGAGTCTTGTCCAGTCGCTTTCATGTCCCGTGGGCGCTCGCGAGTGGGGCACGAATGGGTATGGGGGACGACCCGCGTTACAGCAAATCGCGATGCTTCGACCCATTCCCATTCCCGGCGGATGTCCCCGAATCGCTCGCTAATTCGATCCGCACCGAGGCCGAGGCACTCGATGCCGTTCGCAAGCGTGTGCTGGCCGACCATGACGATCTTACCTTGACCAAGCTATATAACGTGCTCGAGGCGATGCGATCCGATCTTCCGCTGACAGACACCGAGCGCGACATCCACGACCGTGGCCTCGTTACCCTCATTCGTCGCCATCACGACACAATCGATAGCGCTGTTGCCGAAGCCTATGGCTGGGCAGCGGACTTGCCCGAGGAGGAAATCCTCACCCGCCTCGTCGCGCTCAACCGCGAACGCGCCGCCGAGGAATCGCGCGGCCTTATCCGCTACCTGCGCCCAGATTTCCAGGATCCCGGCTATCGCGCGCCGATCAGCGAAACACTTGATCTGGGTGAGGCGCAGGTGCCGTTGCCGGACAATGTTATCGCGTGGCCGAAGGACCTGCCGGGGCAGATCGGCGCGGTTCAGTCAATTCTTTCTGCGGCGAACGAACCCCTTGCGGCGCAGGACATTGCTCGCGCCTTCAAAGGCAAGCGGGCAGCCACTGTACGGCCTGTTCTGGATGCGCTAACAGGGGTCGGTCTGGCGCGCCGTACTGGCGAGGGCAAATACGCGGCATAGCGCCGCCTTCTGCTTTTTTCGCCAACACGTTTGGGGTGACCGACACCCACATCCTAAAAGGCACTTCGTATCATCCCACGGAGTGCCACAACGTGTATCCGAACAACGAAGCAGGCCGTAAGGCTTACGATCGCCACCAGACGAGCAGCCTCCCGACGCTGCTGCCGGGACTAGATCCGGACCCTCCCGTGCTGCTCTGTGCGCGCACGAAACCCTACGATGCCACGATCCTCGCGCAGCTGCGCCAGCATGGTTGGCCAGGAACTGGACAGACCACCACACGAGCTCGGACGAAGCGTCCCAAGGCAATCAAAGCCATCACGCTTGCCAGAAAAATCGCTAAGGGTTCTGGCCTTTCGGATGCCGAAATCAGAGTTCTCGCTGATCGGATAGCATGGCTCATACGCAATCCGTTTCGCTGGAAAGCGCGCGAGGGATACGCTGTCCTGGCAGTTGCTAAGGGGCCGCCAGCCGACGGCAGCGTCACTGATGAAAGCAGTCAACCCGCACGGACAGAGGCGACTCCACCGGTCGAAGTTGAGGCGCGGAATTCGCTCGAAACCAGTTCGCCGAACGATCAGAGCTCGGTCGCGGAACAGGCCGCTGTCCTGCCCCCGGAGAAACCGCAGTCCACTAAATCGGGGAATGTCACGACCGGTCCCGAGACCAAGAATCTTCGGGAATCTCGCGATGATAACGATCTGTTCGAGCATAGCTCCGGCCTGGACAGTTCTGACGATCTACTCGCCGAATTGGGTGGTAGCGCAAACATGTCGTGGGAGGACTATGCGAACCAAGTAGGCCTTTCGGACGAAGCGGATGATGACCGAGGGTCTTCAACCAAGCTCTGCGTGATTCGTACCGTCATGATCGAACACCTGCCTCAGAAGAAAGCGCGGGCCCTCTTGCTCGCTATCGAACAAGAGGAACCTGAAGAGGTTCTCCGCCTCAAAGCGAACGCATTGCTGGCTGACGAGGAGGAGCTTTCGGCAGCTCTTTCATCAAGCAGTTCGCTTGCACAGGACATCGACGATGCCTGCGCGGCTTTGGGGATCGATCTGCCATGCTGATCCAATCCGATCCCAACACCCGTTCTCTGTGTCTGGAAATTACAGGATGGGAACACTCCGTGCTCCTTCCCGTGCCGTGTCGCTGCGCTTCGTGGCACGGGTCTGAAGGAAAGGTTTCACGATGAAGCCTGAATATTCGGAAGAGCCTTCCGCAAAGGCAAGGGCGGTCCTCTCCCCAGGTCCGAGCGAAGGACCATATCGTCATGAAATCAGGATTGCGCTTACCAGCGCGCAAAAATCCTATCTCGAACAGGCGGCGGGATGCGACGCGATCTCCGCATTTGTCCGCGACAAGTTATTTTATGCCTCCCCCAATATGGTGACCGCCATCGGTGCTATCGGCGCGCTCTATCAGGCTGCAGGACAGGTCATCGAAGCGAGCGATGAGCTACGAATGCAGGCCGCAAAGGCTGGACGCACGATCGACAGCATCGGACAAATTGCGATCAGTAAGAACGAGGTCTGGGAAGGGATGCCGAAGGATATCGCGACCGCGTTGCGACCGGTCGGCGAACAAGCCGAAAGGTTGCATGATCTCGGCACAAGATTGCACGGGCTCGCGAATAATCTTGCGGCCGAGGATTTCCTCGGCGCGCCGAACCGAAAACTGAACCACGAAATTCAACCTCGACCGAGACCGAAGCCGTGATCGCAAAGCTTATCGGGATCAAGTCTCAGCTCATGAGCGGTGCGAGCCTTGCCGCCGGCGCGCAAAAGGTCCGCGATTACGGCTGGACATTGGCGAAATACGTCGCCGCGTTGAAGCTCGACGAGGAAGATCTCGCGCGCCTCCACGAACTGGGTGAGATGGGCAAATATCCCGTCAACGACAAAGGCGATGAGAACCGCATCCGTGATCGCGGGACGATGCATCTAGAGGGCGAGGACTACGACCAACGTGCGCTCGCATTTGCGTACCTCACCGCCCAGTATGGACCGCGGGCCCTCAAGCACATCGTTGTGTCCTATCGCGAAGGCCCCGTATCTCTCGAAATGGCCGAACGTCATCGCGATACTTTCCTACGTGTCTTGGGCGCTGAAAACTGTGCAGGCTTTTACGGCCTTCATGGAGATACCGCACGTCCGCATTTTCACCTTGCTATCAACGCATATGATCTGACGCAGAGAAACCTGAGTAAATGGGGGCAGGGCTTCGAAATCGAGGCCCTTCATATCGCGTCGGCTCTGTGCGAACGCGACGACATGCTGCCGTGTGAACCAAACAGGCGGTACGTGGCCGATGAAACAGGGGTCTACCACACCTTGTCCGGTATCAAAGTCGCCGACGAGAACGGGCGGATTCTAAATGCCTCGCGAATGCTTCGCGTCCCTGGCCTACAGCACAAGATCGAAGATGAATTTCGCACGCCGGATGGACTCGAAGAGGGGAAACCTGTTCCGGCGGAAACCTCAGTCAAAATTCTTGCGAAAGCGGCGCGGGAAAGCGCTCGAGATTGGGAGGGGTATCACCGTGGTCTCGCCCGCGTAGGCCTCCGTTACGAACCTTACGAAGCCGCGGGGAAGATTGTCGGTGGCTATTTCGTTCCGGTCGATGCCGATATTTCTAGTAAGGTGCGGGTGAAGGCGAGCGCGATCGGAGCCGGCTACAAGAAGCTCGTCAATCGTTTCAATCAGACCGAATATCAGGAGCCGCCCAAGGATATCTGGTTCAGGCCATTTCAAACGCTGGGTTATGTCGGTGAGCCTCCTGCAGACGCCGACGCCCGCGATCGCGAACGAGAGCTACAGAGAGCCGAAGAAAAACGGCTTGCGACGCTGACTGCGGAAATTGCTGCACGACATGGTCGCGATGGATTGTCAGCCCGGGCTACTCAAAAAGCGCGCGCCGCCAAAAAGCGTAAACAGCTTGGTCTATCGCTGGACCAAGATGACGATCCTCTAAATGATCAAAGCGCCAAGTATCGCAAATACGAACGCGACTTCATCGAGGGGATCAAGCGCGCCATCAAGCAGGAACGAGGCGCGACGCGTGGACGCAAAAGAACGAAACCGATTGATGGCTTGCTATGGGGAGCCAGCAGCAGCGTAGTCGATGATCAACCAGCATGGCTGGACAAGTATAATCCTATGCGCCTCAACGGCGTCCGGGAATTTTATGACGGCGAGGTTCTGGCGTTCACGGAAACCCGCAATTTCGTAGCGGTTCATTCCAGCTCAAAACAGCACAGGATCGATGCGCTGCTGCTCGCCCAGAAAAAGTTCGGCACCATTCGGATCGAGGGCTCCCGGAGGGAACGGAAACGACTGATAAAACTGGCCGTAGAACTGGATATTCCGCTTGATCGATCACACCAAGGCGAAGCCGAGAGAATTCAACGTAGGACGGCATCAGAGCAATCAAGAGGGCGGATTAGCGAGCCAAGTCTTGAGACGCAGCCCGAGCCTCGTCAAGAAGTCAACCGCAGTCAGAGCGACTCTGGTATTGACGAAAACCCGGACAAAGCAGCGCACGCGCTGCGCAAAAACAGACAACGAAAATTAAGCGCTCTGCGCTACCTCGTGCAGCGCGACAGTCGAGAGCGGCGGCATCGGGTCGAGAGCCACTTTCCTGCCTACGAAATGTCTTGGCTGCAACAAGACAACGAGAGTGCCGCAGATGTCCGCGGCCCTAACCCGCCCCCGAATGAATCCATTCGCGCTCGCAGGAAGCTTGAAAGCATTGATCCCAACAGGCTGATGCTGGCTTCCTCGCAGGAATGCTACAAAGGATACCGTTTTCTTGACGATAAGGTGCTAACGACGGTCTTCACCGCGCCGAAACGCTGGCTGATGCTGCCCGAAATCCAGAAGCATCTGAAAGCGCTGGCTGCGATCCAAATGCATGAGCGCCGCTGGATTGCTTCGGCCGTGCAATCTGGTCGCGTCACGATCGAAAAGGGAGAATTGTTTGCGGTCAGAAAGACCGACGGCTGGGCAACCGAATTCTATCGTCGACAACGAGACGATCCCCGCTTCCAAGCTACAATACTTCTCGCGAAGGTGGCGCCGAACCGGTTCGCATTGAACCTCGATGTTCACCCCGGACTTGCGGCTTGGCGGCAAGCCCACCGGAGCCAAGACGCGGATATAGCGAGCTACATTGCGTATGAACTCAACCGAACGGCAATCAAGCATGGCGCGGCGAGCGTGCCGATTGGTGCTGAAGCAAGAGACGGCAGGACTTTAACGTCGCTTCGTAATGATGCCGCAGGCGAGTTCCGCAAGCTGATCGCCTCACCGCTAAGCCGAGATGAGCGCGAAGCGTTGTCCAAAACGCGTTCGGTCACTGCGACCGTTTTTGCGCAATTCCCATGGGCCTCGATCCGTTCGCCGAAGCGGATGAAGCGGTATGCGCGAAAACAAAGGTTCCGGCACATCGGTACGGCGGTGCACGATAGGAACGGTCGATAAATCCGTTTCCAACTATCTTGAACTCAAAAGCCTTAGAAGCCGGAACGCAGATCCGTCTAATAAGGTGGAATATTTGACTGAAGAGAGACCTGCCGGTTGAAGCCGGCAGGGCGAAAGGAAAAGGGATGCGGAAAGCGCGTCCCGCGCCTCGCCGGTTTCGACGAAACCGGAGAATAGGAATGATCAACACCGACCACCTGTCACCAGACGCCGAAGCGTTGGCGGATGAGCTTCAACGCAGCGACGATTATCGCGTGCTGCGGCGCGTCCCAAAACCCTATCCATCGATGCCCCACATGGGACCTGTGCCCGATGGTCGTTGCGTCGCCATTGTCGATACCGAAACGTCGGGTCTTTCAGCAGAGCACGACGTCATCATTGAGCTCGCAATCATGCTCTGCTTCGTCGACGATGGTAGCGAGCTCATAGGCCACTTCGGACCGTTCAGCTGGCTGCAGGATCCAGGCCGTGAACTCGATCCCAGGATCAGCCTCATCACTGGCCTCGGCGCACAGCATCTGATGGGCCAGAAGATCAACGATACTTTCGCGCGCGGTTTGCTCGATCGCGCTGACCTGATAGTCGCTCACAATTCGAGCTTCGACTCGAAATTCATAGAGCGCCGTTATCCCGATCTGGCGGGCAAAGCCTGGGCCTGCTCGTGCAGCGAAATCGATTGGCTGAAGTTGGGCTTCGACGGCCGCTCGCAATCCGCGCTTCTCGCGCATGCCGGATGGTTTTCGGACGCGCATCGCGCGGCCGCGGATGTCTGGGCGCTGTTCTGGCTGCTACGCCACCGCCAACGCGATCCCGGTGGAGGTCCGGTCCGCACCCACCTAGCGCGCCTCATCGACGCTGCCGACACGCCCTCGGCCATCGTGCAGGCCGAACGCGCGCCGTACTCAAAGAAAGAGATGCTGAAAGCGCGCGGCTATCGATGGAATCCCGACGGCCCGTTCTGGCAGATCGAACTGCCGCCGCAGAAGGTCGAGCACGAACAAGCATGGGGCTATCGCAACGGTCTTCCAACGATGACCACGCGCACGGTGACGGCGCGCGAGCGGCATCGCTGAACGCGGCCGTTTCTTCATTCACAATTCGACGCAAATGCGCCGGTGCACTTCTCGGTTGGCACCGGTGCGCAACAAGGAAATACATCATGACCAATATCGTACCGCTGGGCGGCGAACTCGAGCGCCTGTCTCGCAAGCTCGAGCACGAAGCGCAGATGTTCCTAGCGCGCAAGCGTGACGGCCGTTTTGATACAGCGCGCCGCTGGTTGATCTTCGATCTGGAATTTGTTTTCGATCGCTCGCGTCACAAAGGTTACACGAAGTCCGAAGGAAAGGACGCCGAGCTGTCGATCCGTTGGCCGTTCCATCAGGTCGCAGCGGTCAGCTGGATGACGCTGGAGTTCGTCGCCGATGGAGCTGTTCCGGCGATCGCAGGACCGTTCGTCCTGACTGCCGAGAATGCGGACGAGCGTGACATGGTCACGGCGTTGTTCGACGCGCTCGAGCAGGATCCCGGTGCGGTCGCGACTACGTGGGGAGGGGAGGCTCGCGACCTTGCCGTCCTGCGCCGTGCAGCGGCGACCCATGGGCTGGTGTTGCCCCACCAGCTGATCGACGGATCTCCGCACGCGAGGGAGCGGCTCGATCTGTGCCGGGCTAGCTGCGTTCAGGCATCCAGTGTGCATCTACCCGAGCTGGCGGCCGCGGTCGGTGTTCCATCCAAGCCGACACCATCGGAAGACATCGGCAAGCATTGCGAAGCGGGCAATTGGGCAACGGTGCGTGACCAGGTGCCCGCTGATGTCCTCACCACGGCCGTTCTGACAGTCCGGCACCTGGCCGCGCACCGCCAGATCGAATGCCATCAGCCCGATACGCTGGTGGCTATCGCGGACGCCGCAGGCGCGGCCCTGCCGAACAGCGAATTCATCCGTCGGTCCTTTGCACCCTGGGCAGGAGGTAAGAAGGCCGAAAGCGGCCTACGCGGTACTGTCTACCGAGCCGCCGCGTAACCGATTGAGTACTCGTCAGAACCATGACGGGAAAAAGCGATCTGAAAGAGAGGAGGAAAAGATGACTTAGGAAATGCCAACAGGAGGCAGGCACGGGCCTCGAGACATAGCACCGTGCCGCGAAGGGTCTGCCGCAAGCAGACCGTACCCGAGCCGCTCGTCCACCGAGGATGCGCGGCATTTTTTATGCCTGAAGGAAACACAAAATGCCCAAGAAGAAAACCACCGCCAGCCGCGCTGTCGCGACCGCCAAGAACACCAACCTCGCTCGCCTGCCCGAGCGCATCGCCATCGGCGATCATGAGGTGAGGCCCGAACAACTCTACATTATCAAGAAGCGCCAGCCGCGAGGGTCCGGGCCGTGGAACGATGAAAAGTTCGACAAGGTTGCCTGGAACGACGCTGAGACAGGTCTCGACTGCATTCTGCTGCGCCAGGCATCGGGTGTCTGGGGCGGGTTCGTCGCGGTTCCTCCTGATCATCCGCTTTACGGCTACCGCGAGGATGCCGTCCCGGCGGCAATCGGCCTCACGCCGCATGGGGGAATCGATTACGCCGAAGCCTGCTCGCGGTACGAGGACGAGGCCGTGCGCGTGTGCCACGTCCATAGCAGGGCCAATGCCCCACAGGCTGAGGATCAGACAGAAGACAATGCGTGGTGGTTCGGTTTTGCTGCGGACAAGCGCGGCGACTTGGTTCCGTCGGGGGGCAAGCCGATTCTCGCGCGCGAGGAGGGCGAGATCTACCGCAGCATCGACTACATGTACTCGGAAACCGTGCAGCTCGCCCGGCAGCTGAAAGCGATCGATGACAGCAGCATCGCCAAAGCCGACCCCGTGCTGGCACCGCCGCCGCCAAGGCTCGGCAAGCCGGGAGGGCGCTGATCATGGATCAGCACGAGATTCCTTATGAGAAGCGCCGCAATCCGAACCTGCCGTTCGGCTATTGGTGCATCGCGGATCCGGACGGCTATCCGCACCTTATCGACGAGCATGGGCGGCGGTGGTCGTGTCTGCGCGAATACATCTGGTGCGGTCGCCTTGGCATGGCGCGGGGCTCCAACTGGGAGTTCACCGCCACGACTGAGTTCCTGCTCGCCGTCCTCGCTGCGATCGATAGACGCGTCGTACACATCGAGGAGCGGATCAACGATCTGTTCGGCGGTGCCTGGGATGGCGAACGCCATTACGCGTCGTGGCTCGAAGGTCACAAGCTCGCCGAAGGCTTGGCCGGCGATCTCACCCCGGAGGGAAGAGCCATCCTCGTTGCGCTGGCCAGCACGCGCGGTGCCGAGGCAGCGCCCATTCCAATTGGCCTTCCCACGGTCGCACCGTGGCGTGGGTTCGATGGCGGCGATACCCAGGAAGAGCGCAAACGCGCGTTCAAGGTTAACGCGGCCTTCGCCGAAAATCTGCCGGGCCGGTTCATCCGGGAACAGATCGGAAGGGAATGGGGGATCAAGCTCATCGGTGCGCCCGAAGGGCCGAATATCCCGCTCGGCCGCGTGCTCTGGACCATGACTTTTCCCGACCAGTACGCGCGCGATCGCCTGTTCGCCTGGCTGGTTCACCGGATCGACCGGTGGGAAGCGTGGACGGCGCTTGCGAGCAAGCACGGAGCACAGGCGTTCACCGAGCATATCCTGCGGTTGCGGTTCGCCGACGAGACAATCGACCTGGGCTGAACGCGAGCATTCAATCTTAATCCAATCAGTAGCGGGCGGTTCTCGAAAAGGAACCGCCCGCTGCGCATTTCCAGGATGTTCTCAGATGCGATATCGAAATTATTCGCGCTTCCCCGAACGCATGGTCGCGCTTTCCATTTTGCCCCCGCCGCTGGCTCTCGACCGGCCAGCACCATTCGGGTTCGGGGCATTCATCGTCACCCGTCGCTGGCGTGATGAGGCGGAGGTTGCCTCATATGCGCACGGCTACGGCGCCGGCTACGATCCTGAGCGTATGCGCAGCCACATCGAAACGCTCTTCACGCCGGAGACAATGGCATTGATCCACATTGCCGCACCATCGTTTTCACGGCGTCATAAACTGGCACCATTGCCTTATTCTTCCTCCTACTCGAGGTACATTCCCCGATGCGGGCTCAGACGGAACATCCACGCGGTGATCCCGCACGATCAACTGGTTCACGCAGCACGGGTCGGCGGAATTTCGATCCATGGACCGAACCCGACAGCAATTCAGCGTATCGGTCGCCTCCATACCGAGGCGCAAGCCACGTGGTTGTTCTGGGTGATCGCAGCCTGCCCCCCACGCATCCGCAGAAGCGTTTTGGCAGGCTATGTGGCTTGGACAAAGCTGCAAAAAGCGAAAGGGTGTGGTTCGACTGTTTGACGGAAAGAGGCGCGGTGATCCGCGCCCCTTTTTTATATCCACACTCGTCCCAAACTTTACTCTGAAATCGCTCCCGTGTCGCCTCCCTCCCCGA
Organism: Qipengyuania oceanensis; assembly: GCF_009827535.1. Lineage (NCBI taxonomy): Bacteria > Pseudomonadati > Pseudomonadota > Alphaproteobacteria > Sphingomonadales > Erythrobacteraceae > Qipengyuania > Qipengyuania oceanensis. The sequence goes on from NZ_WTYN01000003.1 coordinate 60,258, forward strand.
AGGGGAATCCTGCACCGGGGGCGTAGTACCGACGGTTCTGTAATAACCCTATGCAATAAAAGGATTTAGTAAGGAATTAGAGGCATCAGAATCCCGATGCGGAAATCCGATATGACCCCCTTCATTAGTCGTATGCGGAAAGGGACATGCCTGCGCCCAGAAAGCGCCCGCGCAATCCTTCATGCAGAGCGGTATGCCTATGCCGCACGAAGGCCGCTCAATGTTTTCATTACCATGAAATTCCCTAAGGTCAGCAGGTCCGGCGAAAAACCTTATGACGTTTTCCGCAAAAAGTTCTGGGAGAATACAAGGCGACGTTGGAACACGATGGTGAAGGAAAACAGGAAGTTTTCGCCATTCGACGCAATTGCGGTATTCGAAAACCCGCCAACAGCGAACAATTCAGGGCGAAGGCATCATGGCCCGCTCCATTTGCACTGGATGCTTCGTTGGCCTTTCAGGAAGTGCGGCCGCCTAATGTATTTCTTACGGCGACAATTCCATAGGGAATTTGGTGTTGCACCTCCGAGTTCCGTTCGAATGCAACGGGTTCGATACGGTCCCAGAGCTGCTGCCTATCTTGCGAAAGGCATCGATGCACCATTCGCGAAGCACTTCCACATAGATCACGCCCCCCAAGGGCCCATTGCCCATCGCAGGATGATCATCTCACGTTCGTTAGGGCCAACCGCGCGAAAGCGTGCAAAAGCCGCTGGGCGAGATCCGCTCCCGAAAAAAAGAAAGGGCTATTACAGGAAGTTTCGGCCCGTTGATCTAACTCGTCTTATCGGAAGCGTGGGATGGAATGCGATGCCGCAAGCTCCAAAAAAATCCTCCAAGAATTCCAAGAACCATCGTCCTCCAAATGCGCGCAGCGCATTTGCAATGGGTAGACGGAAGCGGGTGATGAACCTTGAAAATCCCGCCGTTTCCATTCAACCGTGATTGTGCGCAGTTATCAGCGAGTGCTCAGATCGGTAATTCGATGCAATGAAGTTATCTGCCGATCACCTCGTGCATCTTAGGTTGCTGGCTGCGGAGTGCTGACGAAGGCCAGCGCATGATTCTGCAGGACGAACTCTAATGCCACGACCGCACTTGGGGCCGTAAGCTGTCCGTCCGGTCTAAGGAACCGGACTCGGGAAAGCAGACATTCGGGCGATCCCTCTCTGAAAACTGCCGTTTGTTCACGCGATTTACGAATGCGGCTTTCGGCAGATGAGAAGGCTTAGATCAGAGCTCGGATTGCGGCGATCGATAAACCGGCGCCTGCCATTCGGGCGGGTCATAGATCTTTGATCGCTTAATGGCGCCCCTGAAACCTGTTGCTTCGGCAATAGCCTTCTTGTCGGCTGTCCATTCGCGGCGATCTCGGTTGGGATCAGCCATGATTTGGGTAATCATGGCGTGGGGATCTACCTGAAAACGATATAGACCGCCCTTGTCCTGGTCCTTCACATCGCCGAAATAGAGCAGGCGAACTTCGCGTTCGTGGCGAAAGGCATGGCGCTTCATCAGCAGCGAACGCGCGAACTCCACGCCCAACAATGGCAGACGCCCATCGCGATGGAGCCATGCTTCGAGTTTCGCCTCCGACCGGTATTCGACCCTTCCTATGAAACAGCGATCTTGGGCCGCTTGGGGATGCGCATTGACCAGCGCGCAGAGCAGCTTCCTCGGCGTCGAGCGGATGCGTAGATAACGCTTGGCGGGATCGTTGGCATAGATGCCCCACATCGCTTCCGAATAGGCATCGCGCGTCCAGCATTGACCCACAAAATCTTCGGCGAAAGCATAGTTGAACGCTTCACCATCCAACACGCCGCCGAGCTTCAGCTGGAAATTTTCGAACTTGTCCTTCCAGTTGTGAATCCGGCTTAAGACGTTGCGCCGGCTTGCAAACAGGTCAAGCACATAGTCCTCCGGCATGATCCGATAGATATGTTGGTCCGGATTTGAATTCTCGAAGTTGAGGAAGTTCATCGCAGCGCCCTCGATCTGCAAGGCTCAGCAACCGTCCTTCGCACAGACATCGCCAAGCTTCCAACCAAAGATGATCGCTTCCATTTTTCATGAAAACATGGTTTTATGTTTTCATGAAAAAACTGGACAGTTCGGATGATTGCGGGGATGAACATCTCCAGGTTCAGGTGCCGACTGCTACCAAGCGCGACTTGGGGCAGCGTGCGCTCGATAGTCGCGAACCAATCCGAATGGTCGTGCTGAGAGCCTTGGCTGCTTATGGTGTGGTGGTGCCTGAGGGCGCGATTGCAGACCGGCGGAAGCGCACCTGATGGAGGACGACTTTCAGGCGCTGACGGTCGACCAATATGCCCGCGAAGCAGCTCGGACCGATCAACGTAAGGGTTCCGGTACAGTCGGGTTCACAATGCTCGGCCTCTTCGGCGAAACAGGCAGCCTCCTCGCCGAAGCCAAGAAGAAGCAGCGGGATGCCGCTTCCTATCTCGGCTATGCCGAAGCAGTCGCCGAGGAGATCGGTGACGTGTTGTGGTATTTGGCAGCTATCGCACAGCGTCACCGCCTGGCATTGAGTGACATTGCAGCCGCCGCGCTCAAGGCCGATGGTTCTTACGCAGAGGGCACGAACGAAGCACTCAGTCTCCACGCCCTACAGCCTGCACATATGCCGCTCGCAAAAGCGCCCATGCCCGAGTTCGAACACAGCCTGCTTGCCCTGGCCAGCGAAGTCGGGCTTCTGGCGCGCGAAATCGAAGGCGGCAACTCGACGCGGCACTGCGAGGATGTCGCCGAAAGACTTGTTGCGATTACGCGTTGCCTCATTCGCGCTTCGACCGACTCGGGCATCACCATCGAGGCCGCGGCGATCAAGAACCTGCAGAAGATTTTCGATCGATGGCCACGTGAACGCATCTACCCGCCGGCCTTCGATGCCGACAAAGACGCCGAAGAGCAGCTGCCTCGCTCGATACAGATCGACATTTACGAGCGCAAGGTGCGTGGTCAGGACTATGTCTTCCAGCGTTCGCGCGGCGTCTATGTCGGCGACCGACTGACCGACAACGCCATCGAACCTGACGACTATCGGTTCCACGACGTATTCCACTACGCCTATGTCGCGGTGCTGGGCTGGTCACCGGTGATCCGCGCCTTGCTGCGCCTCAAGCGCAAGAGCGACCCGAAGCTGGACGAAGCCGAGGATGGCGCGCGCGCGATCCTGATCGAAGAAGGTGTCACGTCGTGGCTATTCGGCCAAGCGCAGCAGCTCAATTTCTTCGAAGACGTCAAACGAGGCGGACTTCCGCTGGACATGCTCAAACATGTCCGCCAATTCGTCGCTGGTTACGAGGCTGACCGCTGTCCGCTGTGGCTCTGGGAGGAAGCAATTCTCCAGGGATACGCGGCCTTTCGCTTCCTCCAGAAGAACCGACGGGCGCGAATTACCATCGATTTCGCCCGCCGTCGCTTGCGTATCAAGGAGTTGCCGCAATGACCCCCAAGACCTTCGTATCGGCATTGGCGGCCGCGAAATTGCCCTCGGTGTTCAACCCATGGCGCGACCGCTGTTCCATCCATGACCGGCGTGATGCCGCGGCACGGCGCCGCTCCAACCTCCAGGGCATGCTGGAAGCAGCTCTCGATGCGCATGTCGAAACGATCTGGATTGCCCGCGATCTTGGCTATCGCGGCGGACGCCGCACTGGGGTGCCGTTGACCGATGAGGTGCATCTCACCCATGCATCGGCGCTGATGGGTGGCATCGCGTTGGAGCGTGCCACGCAGGGGCCGGAAATTGCCGAACGCACCGCCGCGATCGTCTGGCAGGTGCTTGGCAGGATCGGACAGCCTGTCATGCTTTGGAACGTCTTTCCCTTCCATCCGCACGATGCGGATGATCCCATGTCCAACCGCTGCCATAGCCGCGCCGAGCGCGAGGAAACCTGGCCGCTCCTCCAGGCGCTGGTATCGATGGTGCAGCCCAAGCGCATCGTCGCGATCGGGCGAGATGCACATCTTGCTCTCGCTGGGCTGGAGACGGAAGTTACCGCGATCCGCCATCCAAGTTATGGCGGACAGCGCGAATTCATCAACGGAATGTACGGCCTCTACGGGATTGCGGGCGACCCGGTCGGTTCACCAGAACTGCCACTCGGACCTCGCTACGCAGAGACTGCCAAGGCCTTGGCTTGATCGCAAGCCGTGAGCAGATCTGCAATATCTCCGCGATTCCATTTTCCGTTCTTCACATCGATCGTGGCATGCGTTGAAAGGATCGTGAGCGGCCCCATTGCAATGCCTGTTTCCTCTGCCACAAACTGCTGCAGGCGGCCAAGGCCGATCAGATTGCCGAGCAGCTTTTCAATATAATAGTGATTGCGATACATCGCGGTGAGTGCCAGCCGACGTTCATCGCCATCGCCAATCAGCTTGAAGCTCGCGAAACTAAGGCATTGTCCGCCATAAGGCGACCCATCGACATCGCGCAGCGGATCAAACACGCTGAGTTCAAACTTGTTGAGCGCCCGCACAGCCGGGTCTTTCAGCCGCCCGATGATCTCGGTCAACTGGTTTAGCGGATCGCCTTCCGGCTGTGGAAGTTGCATCATCCGCTCGAAATAATAACCGGACCAGCTCTTCTTTCCCGGCGAGCGGACCTTGGGCAGAACATTGTCCGTAAATCGCGTAAAGAACGCCGGAGACCCATAGCGCCGATAAAGCGCCGCCGGAAAGATCGTGTTTGCGACCGTCTCGATGCGCTTGGTATCGCGGTTTTTGAGGAAGGCGTCGACCAGCGCGACCACTGGATCGGACAGATCCGCCCGAGCCAGCGGGTCGGCAACATCGATCAGGACATTGTGCTCGTGATGGCCAGGTCTTGCATTCACCAGGCGGACGGCTTCACGCCAAGCCGAGACGCAATCAGGCTGCGGCGGCACGGGTAGATACATCGATATCCTCCGTTAGAATTGCTGTCGCGAACAGGCGCGGCTTCAGGAATTTCTCAGTCAGCCAGGCATGGCCGTCCACACCCCAGCCGGCGCCCCAGCTGTTGCGGATCAGGATTGCGTTCTGGCCGGCGGCCTGGCCGTGGCCCACCGCCACGGTTGCATGGCGCAGGCTTGGATCGGGTTTCTCGTCATTGGCCGGATCGACCACACCTTCATTGGCCGGTGCGAAGAACGACTGCGACAGGGTCGAAAGCAGCATCACCGGCTTCCTGCTATCAAGGGCCTCGACAATCGGGCCGAGATCGATTGCGGCGGGTCCTCCCTTCCTGCCGAAACGTGGGCCCACGTCAGATGGCGGCGTCCAGTGGACGGGATTGTCCGGCACGGTATCGAGATAGGGCCATCCGCTTTCCGCAGGTTGGCCGTCGAGCCGCAGGGTCTCCAGCATAGCTGAAAGCGTGGCACCCTGGTCATGTCGCCGCCCGCTGCGCTGCTGCGCTCGGAAGAAGGCATATTCGCAAGACAACGGAGTCCATCCCTCGCGTAAACCGGCATGGGTGTCGCTCGCCGCGAAGGCAAGACAGGTCGGTCGCGCACCTTGATCGCGCACAGGCCCTAGGAGTGGCCGCAGGTCGGTCGTTATGTCGATCATGGGAAGTCAGGCGGCCTCGAGCAAATGGCGCCGTTCGGCTCGGGAAAGGCCTTCCTGTTCCGGCCCGGTGAAATCAAAATCTATCGTCAGGCTCGCATTGGCCGTGGCTGGTTGCCACGGGCGCCTCTCGTTGAGCGACATCCGTCCTCGTTGAGCGGCTTCTGGCGCTGCGGTCACCCGCCGGACCACTGGCCCGCCTACCGCTTCGGTGTCGAATGCCTCGCGCTCATCGCGCACCACCGCAAACCCACTCGCCATCAACTGGTCGAGGTCCCACAGAAATCCGCCGCCAGAATGTTCCTTCAGGCGTAGGACGAAGAGGTCATTGCGGCTGCCATCGATCCGCGCGCCCTCATCGCGCTCGGTCAGCAGCCAGACATCGCCCCGATAGTCGGCAGGTCGGTAGTCATGCAGCAGATCGACCTTCAGGCTGCGCGGCTTAGTCTCGAGCAACTCGCGCATGTCAACATCCGAAATGAGTTTGTAGCGGGAGAGCGTTCTGCAGGTCGCTTCGTAGCTGGCCCCAATCCGCAGAGAGAGCTGATAGGCGATGTTGGGCCGACGCAGTTCATCGACCGTCCAGCCCTGCCGCGCGCAATGAAGCGCGATCAGCCATTTGGGCATCATGAATGCGATGGCGAATGCGTCGGCTTCCGTTTCTTGGAACTGATTGCCCGGTTCGGGGCTCATCGGCATGCGCCGCAAAATGCTTTCATCATCCAGGCTGGGTTCGTGCCGCATGAAGAAATGACCGAGCTCATGCGCGGCGGTGAAGCGCTGGATGCTCATCGGCCGTTCGGTGGTAACGAGCACGCCCGGGGCCGGCGAACTGAGATAAGCTCCCAACAGGCCCTTGAGCGGCCGTAACAGCAGCGGAAGATCGAGCGCATGGATCGCGCCGAAGACATCGACGTTGCCGCCATGCCCCCCGATCAGCGCCTGCGTGTCGAGACGGCGATGCAGTCTGCCGGCAGCCATCGCGCCCGCGCGAACCGCACTGTCATAGTCGCTCGCCATGGATCAGGCCTGCTCCCCGGCCGAACGCGAGCGTAGATACTCGGCGAAGCGGCCAAGCTCCGCGCGGTCCTCGCTCGAAAGATCCGCCACACGCCGCGCCAGATGCGCAACGTCGGGCGGCAGACTTGCCGAAGCTTCGTCCTCGCCAGTGAAATAGGCGACCGACTGCCGATAGAGCTTGGCAAGGCGCGTTAGCTCGATCGCCTCGACGCGGCGCTGGCCACTCTCGATATCGGTTAGTGCCGTGCGCGGAATCTTGAGATAGCTCGCCACTTCGTCCTGCTTGAGGCCGAGATATTTTCGCGCATCGCGCAGACGATTGCCCAGGCGTTGACGTTCCATCGCGTCAACGCTTTCCTGACTGATAGCCACATTGCTCATGGCTTGGCTCCCTTCTTTTTGACCCAGACCTTTTCGATCCGAGGCACGACATGAGCGAGCGCCTCTTCGATCGAATCATATCCCCCTGTCCGCACGATGTTGTCGCGCAACTCGAAGCCCACAACGGTCTCTACGGCGCACAGCGTATCAACGACCGATAGCGAATCGAGCGGCACCGCAGCCTTCATGGTTACCGCCTGATCCTTGGGCAGGGAGATACCGCGCAGCTGCGCTTCGATCTGCGCTACGGAGAGCAGCTCATCGGTCAGCGCCCTGATCACAGCGGCCTTTGGAAAGGCCGTCACTGCAGGAGCGGGAGGGGCAATGGTCGCCATAGAAGCCTCGCATGATTAAGCTACATTCTGTTTCTATAATGTCGGAATATCCGACATACAATCCAATTTTTCGATGCGCTACGCTGTCAGCGTGTGCGGAGGCTGAAAGGCAGATAATCGCGTTCGCCGCTTCCGTAGGAGATTGCCCGGTCAGTCGATCATTGGTGACGCCCGGCGTTCATCGATTCGATGTCCGCTCTTGGGAAATCGGCGAGAAAGGGCCAACGACTGAGTTTGGGGCGCGAAGCTGCCTTCCGTTGCGAAGATCTTCTGCTAGCCTATTTCAATGACCGATAGAATTCCTCCGTGGTCGCCATACGAAGGGCGGACATCATTGGTCTCTGATGGTCGCACTGCATTGACTGCTGCTTTCGCGGACGTGGTGCGTGTACGAGCGGGCTTCGCTTCCCATGAGCTGCCGGAAATATTTTCAGCTCCCGCTGATGATGGTGAGAATGACGCTGCTCGCGATCTTGTAAGGCACGATGCCGAACATATGACGCGAATGTTCGTAAATGGTCGCATAGCCACTTTCGCGCGACCGCTGGGTGGTGGCGATGTCGTTGCCATTTCACCAACCGCTTGGGAAATCGACGACCCGCTTAACCGTTTCGCCACCGACGCATTGAATCTCGATCACTGGTCGGAAATTGAGTCACCGCCCTCCCATCGTATCTTTATCGACCGACCACAATTCGACGAATGGCTAGCCGGGTTGAAACCGCTAGGCTTTCTAACCAGTCGCCAAGTCGAGGAGATCGTCGATCCACAGTTGCGCGCGCAACGAGCCGTCGCCGAGCGACGATGGAAAAGTGAGCTTCCGCAAAGCGCGAGCCTGGAATCTGATAAATCCTACAATAAGCAAGGCGCAGGTGATCCCCCAGGCGTGGGTCCGTTATTGCTTACCGTCAGCGAGGTAAGTGAACTGATCGGTAGAAGTACTTCGACAATCTACGCCGACGTGAAAAAGGGAGCTTTTCCGGAAGGCATCAAACTGGGCTCAAGCACCAGGTGGAAGAAAACGGAAGTTCTGGCATGGATCGAAGAGCAGGCCGGGAAGCGCGGAGATCGTTAGCGCCGCTTGCGACGCGGACTATCAATAATTTCTTCGGGTGTGATAGCGCCTTCAAGAATCATGTCGGCCCAGCGCTGAGCGAGTTCTCGCCGGCGAGGCATATATGCGGCACGGTTGTAGCGAAGCTCGCTGGCGCTCATGCCCTTCGGCGTATGTGCGAGCATCAGATCGATAATCATGCGATCGGCGAGTAACCGCACATCGCTGCCAAGATCGCGCTCGGCCTGTTCGTTCATTATGGTTGAAAAGCTGGAGCGCCAGCCGTGTGGCACGTGCAGCCCCTTGTAACCTTCCCGGTTGTACAAATACCCGATAGCGTTCTCGCTGATCGGCTTGAGCCCCGATCGCGCACCCGGGAAGACGAATGGCGATCGTCCCGTCAACCAGCGGACTGCCCTAAGTGCTTCGACCGCTTGGGCGGAGAGCGGGACCGGGTGCTCAAAGGCTTCGTCGCTACGAAGTTGAAGTTCCTGCTTAATTTTCTCAGCCGGCACCTTCCATAATGCCGTGCCGCTTTCCGAACTGCTGTCGCCCCAGTCGATACCGGTTATGTCTTCCCACTCCATGAAACGGACCATGCCGGGGCGCTGCGCCGTCAGCGCGAGTAGGCGACCTGCCAGACGATTGACCGGCGAAGCGCCAGCACGGTCGATGTCTCCTATCAGGGTCCGGATTTCGTCTATCTTCGTCAGGGCTGGGTATCGCTTCGATGGCGGTAACGGCTTCAGCGCATCATTGATATCGGTCGCGGGGTTTTCGAGCTTCGCGCCCTTTGCGTTGGCAAAGCGGTAGATGGCGGCCACACGCTGCTTGATGCGCCGGGCCGTCTCGATAGCCCCACGGTTTTCGATCTTGCGCAAGATCGACAACAATAAGGGCTTGTCGATTTCGTCCAGAGGCATTGCGCCTAGGTGAGGAAAGACATCGCGTTCTAAACTGGTGATTACATCGTTCGCGTGAACCGGTTTCCAGCGGTCAATCTGCAATGCATGCCATTCGCGGGCCACATTTTCGAACGACGCTGCCGGTTCGTTTTGGCCCACCAGCCGGTTACGCGTGGCCCTGTGCCGAGGGTCGCGGCCAGCGCGTAGAATTTTTTTCGCTTCGTCGCGCTTTTCACGAGCATCGGCCAAGGACAGTTCGGGGTAAGCACCTAGGGTAAGGAGGCGTTCTTTCTTGTCGAAACGGTATTTATAGCGCCAACTTTTATGTCCGCTCACTGCTATGTGCAGGTGCAAACCGCGGCTGTCGGCAAGCTTGTAAGCCTTTTCTCTCGCCGCAGCCGCTCGCACCGCCTTGTCCGTTAACATCCGATACCCCCAATACCTTCGGGCCGTTACCCCCAATTTACCCCCACCTTCGTTCGGCTAGGGATGGGCAACGCTGGACAATATAGGAGTCGGAAACGGCGGAAATGTAAAGCTTTCCGCACGAAATTGGAAAGGATTGAAAGGCCCTAAAAAGGCCGGTGGCGGAGACGGAGGGATTCGAACCCTCGATACCCTTACGAGTATGGTTCCTTAGCAGGGAACTGGTTTCAGCCACTCACCCACGTCTCCGCATCGCATGCGCGTACCGCGCGGTGGCTTTGCGAGGGCGCGCTATAACGGGCGCGCAGGGTGCTCGCAAGTGCCAGTCTCCCCACATGGACACACGGGCCGAAACCCCTTCCTTCTGCGACCACGCCGCCGCGCTTCGCCGCTGCATGGACTCGATTCGCCGCAAATCGGATTCGGTTCATCGCCGCGCAATTGCGAATGGCCGAGCCTGCGATTCTGTTGGTCGCGGATCGATCCGCACCGTCTGTTGCACCGGGCAGGGGAATTACGAATGACATTGCGCCGCCACTTGAACTCGCTCGCCGCCGCGCTCGGCGTGGCTGCCTTGGCATGTGCTGCTCCCGCAGCGGCCCAGATGCAGACGATCGACCCCAATTCCCAGATCGATGCCGATCTCGAGCCTGGTTATCAGCCGGGCGCTCAGGACGATGGAGTCACCTATTCGCCGACCCCGCCGGTCGGCGCTTCGCAGGATGCACCTCTGCCGGCGACCGATGCGCCCGACGCACCTGCCGCGCCTGCATGGTCGGACCCCGCGCCGAGTGCCGGGCAGGCGACGGTTACAGCTGCGGCCGAGGACGACACGGTCTATGCCGAGGACGACCTGATCGGAGCGGCCGAGGGCGTATTCGGCAAGGGTGCCGAGGGTGTCGCGCGGATGATCGAAAACCTGCTCGAGAAGCAGGGCAAGCCCAATGCCTATATCGTCGGGCGCGAAGCGGGCGGCGCGTTCATTGTCGGAGCGCGCTACGGCTCGGGCACCCTGTTCCACAAGGTCGAAGGCCAGAAGCCGGTCTACTGGACCGGCCCGTCGATCGGTTTCGATGCCGGCGCCAACGCCGCCCAGACCTTCGTGCTGGTCTACAACCTCTACGACACCGACGAGCTTTACGAGCGCTATCCGGCCGGTGGCGGCGAGGCCTATGTCGTGGGCGGAATGACCGCGAGCTATTTGCGCAAGGGCGATGTCGTGCTGATCCCGATCCGCGTCGGCGCGGGTCTCAGGCTGGGCATCAACGCGGGCTACATGAAGTTCTCCAAGGAACAGCGCTGGCTGCCGTTCTGACGGGGCAAGAATTACTGCCTGCCATCGCGCACGGCCCACTTTGAAACCGGTTGCGGTAACTGCCCTGCGCAGGCAATAGCCCGCGCGTCATGCTCAACACGCTCGCTCCCCAGCCGCCCGACGCGCTCCTTGCGCTGATCAAGCAATTCGAAGCCGACGACCGGTCCGACAAGATCGATCTAGGCGTCGGCGTCTATCGCACCGGCGAGGGCGATACCCCGGTGTTCGACGCGATCAAGAAAGCCGAGCATCGCCTGCACGAGGAACAGACGTCCAAGGCCTACCTCGGCCCCGAAGGCGACATGGGCTTCGTGAATGCGCTGATGCCTTACCTGTTCGGCAAGGATGCGACCCGCGGCGGGCGCATCTCCGGGATGCAGACGCCGGGTGGCACGGGAGCCGTTCGCCTGGCCCTGGCGCTGGCGCAGAAGGCGGGCGTCACCCGTGTCCACCTCGGCCTGCCCAGCTGGCCCAACCATGCGCAGATTCTCAAGGATCTCGGTCTGGAAACGGTCGGTTTCGACCATGCGAGCGCGGACGGCAGCGCGGATCTCGACGCGGTGCTCGCGGCGATCCGCGGCGCGCAGGCGGGCGATGCGGTGCTGCTGCACGCCTGTTGCCATAACCCGACGGGCATAGACTACACCGACGAGCAGTGGGATCAGATCGCCGCAGCGCTGGCGGACAGCGAGGCGCTGCCCTTGATCGACATCGCCTATCAGGGCCTTGGCCGCGGGATGGAGGAGGACGCCTATGGAATGCGCGCGGTCCTCGCGGCGGTTCCCGAAGCGCTGATCGCGCAAAGCTGCGACAAGAACTTCGGCGTCTATCGCGACCGCGTCGGCGCATTTTACGCGATGGCCGAGCAAGGCTCGCAGATCGACGCGATCATGTCGAATGCCGCCGCGCTCGCGCGTGCGAACTGGTCGATGCCGCCCGATCACGGCGGCGCGACGGTGCGCATCATCCTGCGCGACGACGAGCTGACCGGGCTCTGGCTCGACGAGCTCGAAACGATGCGCGCGCGTCTCAACGAAGTTCGTGCGAAGCTGGCCGAAGCAGGGACCGCCGGATCTGTCGACCTGTCGCCGATCGGCAAGCAGAGCGGGCTGTTCTCCGTCCTGCCGCTCGCCAAGAGCCAGATCGAGACGCTGCGCGACGAGCATGCGATCTACATGGCCGGGTCGGGCCGGATCAACGTGGCCGGCCTGCACATGGGCAATATCGACAAGTTCGTCCAGGCGCTCGCATCCGTCACCAGCTGAATTCGGGCGCCGGGGGCCGTGCCGGCTTTACCTCGCGGGTCGACCGGCCTACATTGCTGTCATCCCCGGGGAGCGAGCTTTGGCCGTCGCGATGTTTCGCAATGGCCTGACACAATCGCTGAGAGGGACAGGTTGCGCTGTCCGACCCGTCGAACCTGAACCGATTAGCATCGGCGGAGGGAGTGGCTGGTCGCTTGGCAATCGTGACCAGAAATCCGCTCTCCTGTCGTAAGGAGAGCGCAGACATGGCCGACATCAATAGCAAATTCGACATCGGGGTGACCACCGGCCCGATCCGCGGCAGCCGCAAGGTCCATGTCGGCGCGCGCACCGGCTCCGGCGTCCGGGTCGCCATGCGCGAGATCGACCTCGAGGGCGGCGAACCCAGCGTGCGCGTGTACGATACCTCCGGCCCCTATACCGATCCCGAGGCGATGATCGATATCCGCGCGGGTCTCGAACAGAAGCGCCGCGAATGGATCATGGCGCGCGGCGACGTAGAGGAATACACCGCCCGCGAGGTGAAGCCCGAGGATAACGGCCAGCTCGGCCCCGATCGTTCCGGCGGCGTCCCCGCGTTCCCAAATGTCGCGAAGACCGTGCTGCGCGCAAAGCCCGGCATGAACGTGTCGCAGATGCATTATGCGCGCCGCGGGATCATCACGCCCGAGATGGAATACGTGGCGGAGCGCGAGAACGTCGGCCGCGCCAGGCTCGCCGAAACGCCCGAAGGCAACAGCTGGGGCGCTTCGATCCCGCTCGAGATCACGCCCGAGTTCGTCCGCGACGAGGTCGCCCGCGGCCGTGCGATCATCCCCAACAATATCAACCACCCCGAGACAGAGCCGATGGCGATCGGGCGCAACTTCCTCGTCAAGATCAACGCCAATATCGGCAACTCTGCCGTCGCATCGGATGTGGCGAGCGAAGTCGACAAGATGGTCTGGTCGATCCGCTGGGGCGCGGACACGGTCATGGACCTCTCGACTGGCCGCAACATCCACGACACGCGCGAATGGATCATCCGCAACAGCCCCGTCCCCATCGGCACCGTGCCGATCTACCAGGCGCTGGAAAAGGTCGGCGGCATCGCCGAGGACCTCACCTGGGAAATCTTCCGCGACACGTTGATCGAGCAGGCCGAACAGGGCGTCGACTATTTCACCATCCACGCCGGCGTTCGCCTGCCCTATGTCCCGATGACCGCCAAGCGCGTCACCGGCATCGTCAGCCGCGGCGGCTCGATCATGGCGAAATGGTGCCTCGCGCATCACAAGGAGAGCTTCCTCTACGAGCGCTTCGACGAGATCACCGAGATCATGAAGGCCTACGACATCGCCTATTCGCTGGGCGACGGCCTGCGCCCCGGCTCGATCGCCGACGCCAATGACGAGGCGCAGTTCGCCGAGCTCTACACGCTGGGCGAGCTCACCAAGCGCGCCTGGGAGCAGGACGTGCAGGTGATGATCGAAGGCCCCGGCCACGTGCCGATGCACAAGATCAAGGAGAACATGGACAAGCAGCTGGAAGCCTGCGGCGAAGCCCCCTTCTACACCCTCGGGCCGCTCGTCACCGACATCGCGCCGGGTTACGACCACATCACCAGCGGCATCGGCGCCGCGCAGATCGGCTGGTACGGCACGGCGATGCTCTGCTACGTCACGCCCAAGGAGCACCTCGGCCTGCCCGATCGCGATGACGTGAAGGTCGGCGTGGTCACCTACAAGCTGGCCGCCCACGCGGCCGACCTCGCCAAGGGACACCCGGCGGCGCAGGTGCGCGACGATGCGCTGTCGAAAGCCCGTTTCGAGTTCCGCTGGCGCGACCAGTTCAACCTCAGCCTCGACCCCGACACGGCCGAGCAATATCACGACCAGACCCTCCCCGCAGAAGGCGCCAAGACCGCCCACTTCTGTTCTATGTGCGGCCCGAAATTCTGCTCGATGAAGATCACGCAGGAAGTGCGCGACTTCGCCGCGAAGCAGAACAGCGAAAGCTATCTCGCGGCGACGGCTCCGGTCGAAAACGCCGAGGAAGGCATGCAGGAAATGAGCCGTGTCTACGAAGAGACGGGCCGCGAACTCTACATGGGGCAGGGCGACCGCGAACACGACTGACGGGGCATCGCCCAGGAGAAACGGCCTTCGGGCGGCCACCGTTTAAGTGGCTGCCGGAGAGGTGCTGGGCATGATGGGTGGCCCGGTCGAACGCTGTTACGTGCGGGGGCCCTTCCTCTCTTGCGAAACGCGCCAACCCGGTGCCGTTCGGTGCCACCGCCCCGGCCTCGACCGGCTCCCGTGCTTGCTTGCCGCCGACACAGAAAGCGCTCGCTGGTCGGCACCGCTAGCCGGCGACCGGTTGCTGTGTCAGTCGCACCAGCGACCAGTCGTAGCCCAGCTCCTTCACGCGCTGTTCGAGCAGGGTGCGCGTCGCAGCGTCGGGCTGCGCCTCGCGGGTCAGCATCCACAGATAGCGCCCGCTCGGCTCGCCGACGATCGACCAATCATACAGGCCGTCCGCGCCTTCCGGCCCGCGATCGAGCACCCAGTAATCGCCGTAGAAAGGACCGAAGAAGCTGACCTTGAGTTTCGCGCCCGCGCTGTCCTCGACGATCTTGGCCTTGCCGGTCGACTGGTCGAATTCGCCGTCGAGGCTGCCCTTGTAGCAGGAATTGACGACCTTGATCGTGCCGTCGTCGCGCATCGAATACTCTGCGGTCACGCCTTCGCAGCCCTTCTGGAAAGGCGCTTCGTAGCGGCCGTATTCGTACCATTTGCCGAGATAGGCCGTGGTCGAAACGGGTTTCGCAGGGTTGGGCACGGCGGTGTTGCCGACCGGTCCCGGCGTGCCGACACAGGCGGCGGTGGACAGGGCCAGCGGTATGGCGGCGAGTGCGGCGAGAAGTTTGCCATTCATGGCCCGCTCAACCCGCGCAAGGCCGGCCGGTTCCGCATCTTCCCGGCGCACTGCGAGCGGCTTGGTGCTATGGTCCGGGCGTGAGCGAATATCTCCTCTTCTTCGCCCTCGTCCTCGGGCTGAACCTGCTGCCGGCCTTCGGGCCGCCGACCTGGGCGATCATCGCGCTCTACGCGTTCGAAGGCGACCTCGAGCTAGTCCCGCTGGTGGGCCTCGGCGCGCTGGCGGCGGCGAGCGGGCGCTTCCTCCTCGCCCACGCGACCCGCGCGCTGGGAACGCGTTTCCTCTCGGAACGGATCAAGCGCAATCTCGATGCGGCGCGCGATGTGCTGGAGCAACGCCGCCGCAACGGCCTGCTCATGCTCGGCCTCTTCGCGCTCTCGCCGGTGCCGTCGGCGCAACTGTTCGAGGCCGCGGGCCTTGCACGCCTGCGCCTGCTGCCCTTCACCGCCGCCTTCTTTGCCGGACGAGTGGTGAGCTACACGATCTACGGCCTCACCGCGAAGTCGATCGGCTCGACCAGCATGGGCGAGGTGCTGCGCGAGGGGATCAGCAGCCCGCTGGGTATCGCCGTGCAGGTCGCCATGCTCGGGGCACTGGTGCTGCTGGCGCGGGTCGACTGGAGCAAGCGGCTGGGGTGAGGCGAGGGCTTGCCGAGACGCGATTTCGCGGCGAGCAGTATGGCGAGAACATCAAGCGCGAGACCTTAGCCGAAAAGGCCGCGGAAGCGGAGAAAGGTATGGAGGAGATGAGCGAGGTTTATCGCGAGAAGGGCGAGAAGTTGTATTTGCCGGAGGAATAGTCTTGACAACTATCAGTGTAGCCCCATCTCCATCCAGTTTCAGGGAGATATATTATGGCAGATAGAAAAACGATCTTCGTGGCCTTCGCGATGAAAGACAAAGCGCAGCGCGACCTGTTGAGGGGACAGTCACTCAATACTGATTGCCCTTTCGAGTATATCGATATGTCGGTTAAGGAGCCCTACGACAAGGATTGGAAAGAGCGCGTGGCCACCCGCATTCGCCGCTCTGATGGCGTTATCGCTCTGATAAGTGAGAATTCGCTAGCATCAAGCGGCCAGAAGTGGGAAATTTCATGTGCCAAGGGCGAGGGTGTGCCGCTCCGGGGTTTTTGGGCCTACACAAATGACCGAACGAATGTAGAAGGCGTGAACACAAAGGTGTGGACCTGGGACAACATAACCGCCTTTATCGATTCGCTCTGAGGCAAATATGCGTCGGGCCCTCGTAGTAGGAATTGATCATTATCAATACTTATCACCGCTATTCGGTGCGGTGAACGACGCCTATTCTATTAAAGCGATGTTGGACCGCCATGCTGACGGTTCGATTAACTTTCAGACGAATCTTTTGGTTGGAACCGATCAAAAGGATGTATTATCTCGTCACCAAACAAAGGAAGCAATTCGAGAACTCTTCGCGGGTAAGGGCGAGGTCGCGTTCCTGTATTTTGCTGGGCACGGATATATAGAAGCGACTGGCGGCTATTTATGCGCTGGTGATTGTAAGACTGGCGACGATGGCGTTTCTTTGTCTGAAATTTTGATTTTAGCGAACAAGTCCAAGTTTCTCAACCGTGTTATCGTTCTCGATAGCTGTCATAGCGGAATTGCTGGCGATCACCCGGCACAGCCTGCAATGACTGAAATCGCAGACGGCGTGACAATATTAACTGCCTCGACCGCCGAGCAGTACGCGCAGGAAGAGAATGGCCAAGGTATCTTCACTAATCTGATGGTAGACGCTCTTGGTGGGGCAGCTGCAAATCTCGTGGGAGATGTAACGCCCGGCGGCGTGTATGCGCATGTCGACCAATCATTAGGGACTTGGGGCCAGAGACCCGTTTTCAAAACGAATGTTGAGCGGTTCATATCGCTCCGTAAAGTTAGACCTCAGATCCACGTTGAGCATCTACGAAGAATCTCTGAGTTTTTCCCTGAACCGGATTTTGAATTTGCACTCGATCCATCATTCGAACCTGAGCGCCCAGAATTCAAATCGGCGGACGCGCCGGATCTACCCGCACCGTGTTCCGAGAATAATGCTATCTTTGCGATATTGCAGGACTTTAATCGGGTTGGTCTACTTGTGCCGGATGGCGCACCACACATGTGGCACGCAGCAATGCAAAGCAAAAGCGTCCGGCTAACAGCCCTCGGTGAGCATTACCGCCGCCTCGCCTCTAAAGGCCTGATATAGAGCGATGACCGAAGTAGCTTTCCATAATAACGAAGATCGCTTGCTTTTGGAGGAATTGGCAAGCTTAGAGCACGAGCGATGGGCGCATTGGCAAAAATATCTTCACGAACAGTGCGAACGAATGTCAGACGGGTCACTCAGGATTCCTTCGCATCTAGTGAACAAATGGGAATTGCAAATTGCAACACCCTATGAGGACTTAAGTGAGAAGGAGAAAGAAAGCGATCGGGACCAAGTCAGGCGATACTTACCGCTCATTTTGGATCGTTAGCCTGTTAGCAATTCCCTGAAACAACATTCGAGTAATTTTGGGGACACAATACTACCGCCCCAGCCTACCAACACCCGGCCCAGCGCCTGCAGGAAGTTCGACCAGACCGCATTGTCGAACCGCGGCGGGCCTCGCCCCACTCGGTCCATCCCGGCGCGCAGGTCCGCCGTGACTGCGCGGGTGACGCTTAGCATACCTTTGGCGCTGCCGAAGCTGGTTCCGTCCAGGGGTTAACCGTCCAACCTCTCCCTCTCGCCCCGCCATCCACTGCAAGCCTTGTCCTTCGCCTCGTACGGGCGCAGTCTCTCGCCCGGTTGCCAAAGACCGAAGGGGGATTCGATGAAACTGTACCTGTCACGCCTGGCCATGACCGGCCTGGCGCTCGCCGCGATCGCCGCCGCTCCCGCAACGGCGCAAGAGCCCAAGCAAACGCTGATGCCCGAGAACGAGGAGGCGCGCGCCTTCCAGCAGGAGGTCGGCTATTCCGACGCGGTCATCCACGGCGACACGATCTACCTGTCGGGCGTGGTCGCCGGCCCGGCGCCGGGCGACGAGGGAATGCAGCCGGCCTTCACCCGCGCATTCGAGCACCTGACCCGCACGCTCGAACGGCTCGGCGCGACCTGGGACGACGTGCTGGTGTGACACTTTCCACAACGGGCCGATGGGGCCGCAGCTGGACGCACTGGTCCCGGTCAAGAACCGCTACATCACCGCGCCATTCCCGGCATGGACGGCGGTTGGCGTGACCGAGCTGTACGAGCCGACCGCGCTGGTCGAGATCCGGCTGACGGTCCGCAATCCGGTCGCCGGGCACGCCGCAGGACACTAGCCCCCGGGGTTTGCGAAACCTGCGGCCGGATGTCGGCGATCGCGGATGTGTCATGCCGTCCGGAGCGGAGTGGGCCGTCCGGAACAACCCATCATTTGATACGTTGTTTCGGCAATGGATCAGTCGGCGTCGTGAGCAAAATCACGGCGCCTTTTGACTGGCCACGCATCCAACCCACACCAGAAGAAAGTATCAGCGACATGAAGAAGTTCACGATTGCACTGACCGCCACCGCCGCCGCAATGGCGCTTGCCGCCTGTTCGCAGGAAGCCGACGACACGACCCCGGTCGCAACCGAAACCGCCATGGCCGACGCCGGCACGACGACGGACGCCGGCACGATCGTCGAAGTTGCACAGGGCAACAACGATTTCTCGACGCTGGTATCGGCCGTGACCGCTGCCGGCCTGGGCGAAACGCTGTCGGGCACCGGCCCCTACACGGTGTTCGCGCCGACCAACGCGGCCTTCGAGAAGATCCCGCAAGCCACGCGTGACGAACTGATGAGCGAAGCCGGCAAGGAAGACCTGACGGGCATCCTCACCTACCACGTCGTCGAAGGTAACACCGACGCGGCCACGCTGACGAAGGCGATCAAGGATGCCGGTGCCGACGGCTACACGCTGACCACGGTCAACGGCGCGACCCTGACCGCCATGATGGACGGCGACAACGTCGTGCTTCGCGATGCCGCCGGCAACACCGCGACCGTGACCGCCACGGACGTCGCAGCCTCGAACGGCGTCATCCATGTCATCGATACGGTGCTGATGCCCTCGTAAGCAGGCGCACACCGCGAACGAAGAGGGCGGCCCGCGAGGGTCGCCTTTTTTGTGTGCAAAGAGCACTCGTTGCGGCTGCTCGGAACGAGCGGGAGCCTGCGCCCATAGACGCTGGCCAGCGCGCTACATTGCGCCCATAGCGGCGCATGGCCGATCTCTACCGCAAGAACCTTGAATCCGAACGCCGCCAGTTGTGGGCGACCTGCCGCCTGAAGGGGCTGGCGAGGGACACGCCAGAACGGCTGCGCATCGCCGAGATCGACCGGCTGCTGGCGCAACACGAGGCGAAAAAGTCCGGCTCCGAACAGGGTCGCGGCTGACGGGATGGGGCGGCGCGCGAGTGCCGCGATTTGCATGTGCAAGCCTCGGGGCCTATCCTCGGCCCAGGGTCGCCCTCTGGGGGAGGACCTAACCATGCTTGGAAAATACACCTATCTGCAGGTCGCACTGGTCGTATTCGGCGTCATATTCTGCCTGATCTATCCACTCGCGCTGGTCTGGCCGGCGGGCTGGATCTGGCATGACGGCGCGCCGCTGAGCAACAATTACTACGCCATGATCCTGGGGGTCTACGCGACGCTCGGCATCTTCCTGATCCGGGCATCGGTACAGCCTTCGGCGCATCGATCGCTGATTTCCTTCACCATCTGGTCGAGCGTGGTTCACGCCCTCGTGATGGCGGTCCAGGCTTTCCAGCAACCCATGCACGGCGGACACCTCTTGGGCGACGTGCCGGCACTGTTGCTGGTGGCCGTTGTCCTTGGCGTGCTGCAAAGCCGCAGCGCCGAGGCCGCTACCGCCTGAGCGCGGGCGCGGTTCGAGGCAACGGTGCGACTGGCGCTCGCGCAGAAGAGCGCCAGTCGGTCGACCCTTACGAGTTCTTCATGTTCTCAAGGCCCCTGATGGCACCGGGCTTGATGCTGGGCTGGGAGGCGTTGGTCTTGACCTTTTCCTTCTTGGGTTTGCGCGCTTCGCGGCTCTTCTTCTGTTGGCCCTTGGCCATGGCGGTTCCAATCGGGGACGGGATGCCCCGCCGCACCCTAGGCCCGATGGCGGGCAAGCCTTGCATGAAATCGACCGCGGCTGCCGCTCAGCGCGTCATGGCAGTGAGCACCCGGTCCAGCGCCTGCAGGAATCGCGAGCGGTCGGCCTTTGAGAAGGGCGGGGGGCCGCCGCCGATCCCGTCCATCCCGGCGCGCAAGTCCGCCATGATCGCGCGCGTGGCGATCGCGCTGCCGATGCTCGCCGCGTCGAACGGCTTGCCATTGTGGGCTATCACCGTCGCGCCCGCTTTCAGGCAGCGCTCGGCCAGCAATATGTCGCCGGTGACGACCACGGTGTGCGGGCCTGCGTTATCGGCGATCCAGTCGTCCGCCGCATCAAAGCTGTCCGATACGACGACACGCTTCACACGATCGCTCACCGGCACGCGGAACGGGCTTTTGCTGACAACCCGCACGGGCGCCTTGAACCGCTCGGCAACGCGGTAGATTTCGTCCTTCACCGGGCAGGCGTCGGCGTCGACCAGGATCATGGGTGCGTCCATCGGGACACGTTAGCCCAACGGGTGGGGCTGGGGCCAGCGGGATGGCGATTTGCTCGGGCACCTTGTGTCGCATCGCTGGTTGTTGCAGTGCAGCATCACATCCCAGATCCGGAAGGGACCCTTCATGAAAACCACCTCGCTCACACCCAGACTCCCGCTGCCCGATGCCGCGAACTGGCCACGCCTCGCGCTCGACACCTGGCTGCTCTCGCTCGAGGCGAGCCAGGTCATCTGGCTGCGGAGCCTGCGCTTGATGGCAGGTGGCAAGGGTGCCGAGACCGAGGCCCAGCGCATGGTGACCGAGAAGCTAGTCGCCAACATGATGCTTTGGCCCACGATCATGGCTGGCGGTTTCTCGCAGTCCGCCGAGCAGGTGGGAGCGCGGGCGCTCGAACATTATGCCGCACCCGTGCGCGCCAATCGCCGCCGCCTTTCGCGTCGCTGAGGCACTTTCGGGGAACACGCCGGAATCCCCGCCCGTTGATCTCCTGACAAGGAGAATCAACGTGGCGAAGAATACCGGAGACGATCATCGCAAGGGCTCGGTCGACGACCGCACGCAGGTGAAGAACCCCGCGACCGGCCACTGGATCAAGCGCAACCGCGAGGAAGGCTCGGGCAAGGCCGGGCAATTCATGGACGTGAAGTCCGACGGAGAACCGTTCAAGGGCGTCGCGAAGGAGCCCGACGGCCGCAGGCGCCCGGATTAAGTTGCATTGCCGGACATCACGTTAGCAATGATTCTGGCAACGCTGTAGGTCGTCATCGGCGCAAAACCGCGAGCAATCGGGGAAACAGCGGCGCTTCGGGACGTTGGTCATACAAGATCAACAGGCGAGAGGAGCATCCTATGCAGGTCCAGTTCAATTCCGACAGCTCGGTGATGGGCACGGCGAACGTCGCCGAGCGGATCGAGGCGATGGTGCGCGAGAAGCTTGCCCGGTTCGAGAGCAAGCTGACCCGGGTCGAAATTCACGTGCGCGACGAGAACGGCTCCAAGCACGGCGCCGACGACAAGTCCTGCACGATCGAGGCACGGCCCGCCGGAGGCAGGGCGATCGGCGTCACGGAAAAGTCCGATACCGTCGATGCAGCGGCGCGGAAGGCAGCGAACACGCTTGCCCAGAGACTGCAGAAGGTTCTCGACAAGTCGCATCGACACGACCACGATCAGCGTCCTGAGAAGGCACTCTAGATCGACGCGGAGGGCGCGATGCTCAAGCTGACCTATTGCCTGCACCGGCTTCCCGGGATGAGCAGGGCCGAATTCCAACGTTATTGGCGCGAAGTTCATGCCCCGCTGGTCGCAGAGGCCGGGCCGCACCTCGGCGTTGCGCGCTATGTCCAGAGCCACACGGAAGATCACCCGGTTACCGAGGCTACGGCTTCAGGACGCGGGATCCCGACAGGTGATGGCGAGGATTACGACGGCGTGGCCGAGCTATGGTTCGAAGACGACGCGCTCGGCAATCCCGGGCCGGAGTTCGAGAAGCACGCGCACATCCTGGCCGAGGACGAAGCCAACTTCATCGACTTTGCCCGCAGCCGGATATTCATGACCCGCGAAAACGTGGTGATCGCGGGCCATGACTGACGGGTTGCAGCTAGGGCAATCCCTCAGGGCGTGATTTCGCCTTCCTCGCGGCCTTCCCACCAGTCGATGCGCGCGGGCGACACCTCGATGAGGATCAGCCCTTCGGTGTCGAGGCCTTTTTCGAACCACTTTTCGAGGTCGGGGACCCAGTGTTTTTCCAGCGTCGCGCGGTCGCGGTGCAGCTTGCCGGTGCCCTGGACGGCGCAATAGAATTCGCCGCTCGAATAGGTCGCGCCGCACTGGTCGGAGGCCTTGAGATCATCGTCGATTCGGCCATCGTCGGTCGCGAAGTGATAGGTGGTGCCGTCTTCGGCGCTGACATCCTTGTTGTTCGACATCGGGCGTGCGGCGATCGCGCCCTCGCTGCCGGTTTTGGTGATCAGCATCGCGACGTCGATGCTCTTGAGCTTCTTCGCAATGTCGGAAAGCGTACGGTCGGCCATTGGGTGTCCTCTGGTGGTTTCGGGGGGTGTGAGATCAAACGAGCAAGCGGCGCGAAGGTGCCATCGAAAGAGGCAGCTTGTGCGGCGGGCTGCGGTCGATAGACTGCGGTGCAAAGGAGAGGATCGATGAGCGAGACGGCACAGAAACCCGTATACCGCGTACCCTTTGTCGAGCGCACCGGGATGAAGAAACTCGAGGAGCGCCGCGGCTATTCCAGGCTGCTGATGCCGCTCGAGCCGAACGCCAACCACGTCGACGTGATGTACATGGGCGCGTTCACCGTCCTGGCCGAGGCGGTAGCGGCCGGCCCGGGCATCTCGATCCTCGACACGGCAAAGTACTTCCCGATCATCAAGGACATTTACGTCGACTTCCACCGCATGGCGGCGAGCGACGTGACGGCGGAATTTTCGCTGTCGGAAGACGAAATCGCTGCGCTACTTGCCGATCTCGAAACGAAGGGCCGGGCCACTTACGTGGCGGAGGTTCCGATGCTGGACGACGGCGGGACCGTGGTCGCGACGGGCAAGGTGACGGTCAAGCTGCTGTCCCACAACTGGCCGCCGAAGGATGTCGGTTGAATGGCGAGCCTTCGCGCCAGACTGATCAATTTCGCCCTGCCGCTGATGGGCATCAAGCGGTTCTTCTCGCAGCCCGGCAAGCTGGACGAGCGGATTGCGAAGATGCGCAGGCAGGCGTCTCCGCGGCCGGGGAAGAAGGCGCACGACAGCTTCGACATCAGCGAGGACGCGGCACGCGGTTTCGATGTCGTGACGATCGCGCCGAAGGCCGGGGTGAAGCCCGGAGCCCCGCAGCTCCTCTACCTGCACGGCGGCGGCTACGTCATGGACATAGCCGCGGTGCACTGGAGCGCGATTCTCGGCCTGTGCGAGCGACTGGGCGCGGTCGCGACAGTCCCGATCTATCCGCTCGCACCCGAACACAAGGCGAGCGAGACGCTGGCCGCGATGCGCGACATCTATGACGAGCTGGCAGAGCAGCACGGTGCACGAAACGTGACCGTGATGGGTGACAGTGCGGGCGGCGGCATGGCGCTGGCACTGGCGCAGATGCTCAAAGCCGATGGCAACGCGCTGCCCGGACGGCTGGTCCTGTTCTCGCCCTGGCTCGATGCGACGGGCAAGGATCCGGGTCAGCAGGCCGTGCAGGCTCGCGACAAGATGCTGTCGGTCAACGGCCTGGAGGCCTGCGCAGCAATGTACGGCGGCGACCTTGCAAATGCGGACCCGAGGATCAGCCCCTTGTTCGGAGAACTTGGCGGTCTTCCGCCGATGGCCATTTTTGCCGGCACGCGCGACCTGCTCGTGTCCGATTCGCGCCGCCTCGTGAAAAATCTCGATGCGATCGGCGAGAAGTCATACGAGTTTCACGAGTATCCCGACATGTTCCATGTCTGGATGCTGTTCCCCGTGCCGGAAGCGAAGCAGGCCCTCGACCAGGCTGCCGCGTTCATCCGGTCGCATTGACGAAAGCAGGAGACGACGATGGGACAGACCGGAAAATGCCTTTGCGGCGCGATCAGTTACGAGGCGCAGGCCGAGCCGCTGATGACGCTGACCTGCCATTGCAAGAACTGCCAGCGGCAGGCCGGTAGCGCGTTGTCGGTCATCGTCGGCTATCCCAAGGGAACGGTCGCGATCGAAGGGTCGCCGAAGACGTACGACGACGAGGGCGACAGCGGGCACGCCGTCCATCGCCAGTTTTGCGATAATTGCGGCTCACCCTTGTTCACGCTGGCAGAGAGCGCCCCGGAGATGATCTTCATCAAAGCCGGTACTTTCGACGACACCAGCTGGCTGCAGCCCTCGGCCCATTGCTGGACCAACAGCGCGCAGCCGTGGATCGAGATGGGGGACATCCCGCAGCTGGAAGGCAATCCGGGTGCGTGATCGATCTGGCGGGCGATCGCTCGCCTTGTTTTTATTCGCCATGCTTTGCGGCTGTCAGCCGGGTGGCGGCGAGGACGGTATCGTCACCGCGGACGATGCCGAGGTGTTCGCCATGATCGGGGCCGACGAAACGGTGCGATTTACCGGGACCGAGCCGTTCTGGGGCGGGGAGGTGCTGGGCGATCAGCTGCGGTATTCCAGCATGGAGAATCCCGACGGTACGCGGATCACCGTGGGTCGCTTCGCAGGCAACAACGGTCTCGCATATTCGGGAAAACTCGACGGACTGGCCTTCGACATGACGATCACGCCGGGCCGGTGTTCCGATGGCATGTCGGATCGAGACTATCCGTTCGTCGTCACGCTCAAGCTGGGGGAGGAAACCCGCAGCGGCTGCGCCTGGACGGATGCCGCGCCTTTCAGCGAGAATCCGTCGCCCTAGGCCTAGCGGCCCAGCCGCCCCATGATCGAAACGAAATAGGCGGTGCTCCATCCCATCAGCAGGATGCCGTTGATCCCTTCGATCGCGGCGATGAGCGACCATGCCTGCGCTATGCCCTCGTCGTCGTAGCCAATCGTCGAATAGGTGATGGTCGAGAAATAGACTGCCGTGCGCAAATCCGGGAGCGCGTCGAGGCCGAGGTAGAGCAGGGCGTAAGTCCAGATCTCGATGCCGTGGAGAACGAACAGGCCGAGCACGAGCATGAAGGTTGCCGTGATACCGCGTGCCGACAGGGCGCCGGTGTGCTCGGCGTGCTCGTCTCGCCGCTCGATCCGCAAAACGCGTTGCAGCCCGATGAGGCCGAAGCCGTGGAAGCCGACCGTCAACAGAACCATGACCGTCGCGATCAGCAGTTCCGTCGCCATGCCCATTCAGGCCACCCCTGCCCGTTCCAGGTGCGGCCGCAGCCGTCCGGTCAGCCACAGCCACCACATGCGAAAATCGGCAGCGAGCGACCACAGGGGATAGGTGAAGGTGGCCGGGCGGTTCTTCTCGATTCCGAAATGTGCGACCCAGGCGAAGAAATACCCCGCGAACGGTAGGGCGGCGGCCAGTTCCCAGCGCCCTGTTACGAGCAGGACGACGGCGAGGCCGACGACAAGCGATGTACCGACGTAATGCAGCCCGCGCGTCTGCGGCTTGCGATGTTCGCGGAGATAGAATGGCCAGAAGCTGGCGAAATCCTCGTAGCGTTCGGCCATCCTTGCTCCCTTGTCGTCAGAACAGGCCGGGCAGGTCGAGCTGTGCCGCCGTCGGCCGGTCGGGTTGCAGCAACTGGTTGCGAGCGGCACTCGCGGTGCCCTTCGCCCCCGAAATCGGCGTGCAGCTGCGCCCGGCGAGGAAATCCAGCGATGCCCTTATGGACGTCTCTCTGGGGTCGCCCAGCTGGACGGTCAGGTCGTCGCCTGCAAGGCAGGTGTTGGGCACGAAGCTCGCAAGGCCATCATAGTAATCGCCCTGCCGGTTTGCATTCTGGATCCTGAACGCGAGTGCCCACAGCCGGTCGTCGCAACTCGCGTTGTCGAGACCGATCTGGCCGACCGGCTTGCCGTAGGTGTTGGTCCCGACCAGCGCCATGTTCGTCCCGAGGTAGGGGATGAAGGCATTGATCAGCAATTCGCTGGCCGATGCCGTGCCACCGCGGCCGATAAAGGCCACCTTGGTCACGCCGACCGCATTGGCCGCCGACCTGAAGAGAGCGATGGAATCGTTATCCGACTTGGATTCGCGGAAGGCGGTATAGCTGAATTCCTTCCCGACCAGGTTCTTGCCCATCAGGTCCCCGAAGACCTCGGTCACGCGCGGGTCGCCCCCGCCGTTGTAACGCTGGTCGACGATCAGTTCGGTCACGCCCTGCGCTGCGAAATCGGCAAAGGCGGCGCGCAGATCGTCGATGGCCGGCGTGATGTGGGTGCGAAGGTGGATGTAGCCGACCTTTTTGCCGCCATCCTGGATGATCTTCACGCCGAACCGGTTCGAGATCGGATCGAGGGTGTATTCTGCCTTGGCGACGCTGACCTCGCGGGTGACGCCTGCCGCATCGCGGACCCTGAGAACCCGCGTGACCCCAGGGTTGGATGGTCCCAGCGCATTGACGACGCTCTGGGCGCCGCCGTTGGCCATCAGGGTGGAGACCAGTTGCAGGTTGTTCGCGCTGGTGCCGATGGCGAGCAATTCCGTGCCGCGATCGATATTCGCGCCGAGCGCTGGCGCGCCTTCGTAGGAATCGAGCACAAACACGCGGTTGTTGACCGAGTCATAGGTGAGCAGGACGCCGAAGCCGGCGTTCGCACCCTGATTGCGGAACGCCTCCGACTCGGCGATCGAGGTCACGTAGGTGAAGTAACGATCGCGCCTCTGCGCCCGGGCGGGCGCAACCAGCGCGTCGATATAGTTCTGCAGGTCGTTGTAAGCGGACTTGCTGACGGAACGGTCCAGCAAGGTGGGGAAAAGATACCACTCGTCGAGCTGGGCGGAAACGAAGTCCTGCCGCGCGGACAGCGAGCAGGTGCTGCTGGTCGGGCTGGGTGATGGGCTGGGAGACGGAGAGCCGCCGAGATTGCCGGTGTTCCCGCCACCGCTGCTTCCTACGCCACCGCAGGCGGCCAGTGACAAGGCCAGCATGTAGCCGAGCGAATTGCGTGCGATCCCCATGAATGCGACTCCGTAGGTGTCCTGGATATTGAAGCTGGACGATAGGCCCGGCCGAAGCGATCGGCCAAGAGCGATGAACTGCCGATGACCGTTTTTCCTCCGGTATCGCGCCTAAACCTGCATTTTCAGGCCGGATTTCGTCTTAGGGGGGTGGATAACCTGCCCGGGAGAGCTTGGTCGCCCTCGCATCGCTCCGACATTTACGCCTAGAACAGCATGAAAGTTAGGCAATCGAAGAATCTTATGTCCGATACCGTCCCTTCCTGGCTCAAGCCCCGTCTCGGCGATCCGCGCCCCGGCCATGCCGGCCTCGCGATCGCGCGGTTGGGCGGCGAGCAAACCTTCGGTCGTGGCGGCTTCGCCCTGTCGAGCCCGGCATTCGGCCCGGGCCAGCCGCTTGACCCGAGTTTCACCGCGGACGAGGAAGATGCCGTCGCTCCGCCATTGGAATGGACCGCGCCGCCGCCCGGCAGCCAGGAGCTCGTGCTGGTGGTGGAAGATGCCGACAACGCGGCGCCCAGGCCGTTCGCGCACTGGACCGTGTGGGGATTGTCGCCGCAAAAAGGCAAGCTGCTCGAAGGCGAGATCCCTCCACGGGTCGGAAAGAATGCGCATGGCAATTCCGAGTGGTTGCTGCCCGAGGTCGCTGCCGGCGATCCGGTTCACGAATATGTGTTCCAGCTTTTCGCGCTCGACCTGCCGCTCACGCTGATGCCGGGTGCATCGCGCGAGGACCTGTTCGCCGCGATGGACGGGCACGTGACGGCGTGTACGCTGACTACCGCAACCTACGCCGGTCCCGAAGAGGACGAGGGTGCGGACTGGGACGACGAAGAAATCTAACCAATTGCAACGCCAGATAATGGAAAGGACCTAATAATGGCTGGTAAGAACAACGCACTTCAGAAGCCGGTGAACGTTTCGCCGGAACTCGAGAACGTCGTGGGCAAGGGTCCGATGACCCGCGCCCAGGTGACGTCGAAAGTCTGGGAATACATCAAGAAGCACGACCTTCAGGATTCGAAGGACAAGCGCATGATCAATCCCGACGACAAGCTCGGCGCCGTCATCGGCAAGGAGCAGATCTCGATGTTCAAGATGACTGCCGCGGTGTCCAAGCACCTCAGCTAAGTTCGATTACCTGTTCGGGCGGCGCCCGGCTGGCCTCTTGAAGGGCCAATCGGTGACGCCGCCCGTCCACAGCGCCAGCCAGACGAGCAGCGGCTGCGCGACCATGCGGGGCAGGTGATAAGCCAGGCCCAGCCCGCCGCCATCCGTCCGGGCCATGTCCATGGCGAAGTGATTGATGTTCGCCGGGAAGACGCACACGGCGTAGAGCGCGAGCCCGATCGCTCCCCATTTTCGCAAGCTGGCCGAAAGCGGCTGCGCAAGCGCCACTGCCCCGAGCAGCTCGGCAACCCCGGTAAACCAGACCACGGCTTCGGGTGCCGGAACCCAGTCCGGCATGATCTGCAGAAACGGATCCGGCTGCACGAGATGCATGTAGCCCGCGAAGCCATAGAATATCGCCAGCAGCCACCGCAGTCCTGCGCGGATCATCGCGTAGCTCCTGGCGAAATTGTCGGCAAAGGCCGATCGGCAGGCTGTGGTTCGATTGTCATGGCTTGTCCCGCGTGGTGGCGATGCTTTAGTGCAGGTCTCGATAACACAGGGATCACATGTCTATGAAATACCTTCCGTTGCTCGCAGCCGTTTCGCTCCTGGGCGCGCCCGCTTTCGCCCAGACACCGGAAGAAACGGTCCGCGCCGCGCTCAAGGCCGCGCCCGTGTGGGACGGACACAACGACGTTCCCTACCAACTGCGCGAGCGGCTCGATAACCGCATCGCCGATTTCGATTTCAACGACACCGAACATGCGAGCGTCGGGGAAGAGGGCGCATCCGCCATGCACACCGATATCCCGCGCCTGCGCGAAGGAATGGTCGGCGCCCAGTTCTGGTCGGTCTACGTGCCAGCATCGTTGTCGGAGCCGGAGGCGGTGCAGGCGACGATCGAGCAGATCGACGTGACCCGACGCCTGATCGCTCGTTATCCCGAAAGCCTGGCGCTGGCCCTGACCAGCGAGGATGTGGAACGCGCGGTGGCCCGTGGCCGGATCGCCTCGCTGATGGGCATGGAAGGCGGCCATTCGATCGGCTCGAGCCTCGGCGTGCTCAGGCAGATGTATGCGCTGGGCGCGCGCTACATGACGCTGACCCACTCCAAGACACTTCCCTGGGCCGACAGCGCCACCGACGTCCCGACGCATGATGGCCTGACCGATTTCGGCATGGACGTGGTGCGCGAAATGAACCGCCTCGGGATGATCGTCGACCTCAGTCACGTCAACGAGGCGGCGATGATGGACGCGCTCGACGTCGCGAAGGCCCCGGTGATCTTCAGCCACAGCGGCGCACGCGCGATCAACGGCCACGCCCGCAACGTTCCCGACAGTGTGCTGCGCAGACTGCGCGACAACGGCGGCATCGTGATGGCGGTCGCCTATCCGGCGTTCGTGAGCGAGGCACAGCGCCAGCGCAGCGCCAATCGCGCCGCCGAGCAGGCGCGGCTCGAAGCGCTCTGGCAAGGCCAGCCCGAAGCGGTGAAAAGCGCGCTCGAAGCATGGGACGCGGCCAATCCGGTCCCGCCTGCAACCGTGTCCGACTACGCCGATCACATCGACCATATCCGCAAGGTCGCGGGCATGGACCACATCGGCATCGGCGGCGATTACGACGGTATCCCGATCGGCGTCGAGGGCATGGAGGACGTGTCTGGCTATCCGGTCCTGTTCACCGAACTCGCCCGCCGCGGCTATTCGCAGAAGGACCTGGAAAAGATCTCCTTCCGCAACATGCTGCGGGTGATGAAGGGCGTCGAGCAGACCAAGCGCGACCAGGCCGGCGTTGCTCCGATCGAAACGCTGGCTCCTCAGCCGGAGGATTGATCCCGGCGCCGGGCGCCGTCGTCGCCTTCGAGCCGTCCGAGTACCCTGACGAAGAAGGCGGTCGACCACCCGAGCAGGATCACGCCCAGCACCCCTTCGAGCGCGGCGACCATGCGCCATTGCTCGTGGATCGATGCGTCGCTGTAACCGATGGTCGCGTAGCTGATGGTTGAGAAATACAGGGCATCATCGAAACTGTGGAGTGCGCCCAGGTAATCGTAGAGGAACGCGAACAGCCAGATCTCGAAGAAATGGATCAGGAACAGCGCGAAGACTGCGATCAGGGTGAAGCCCGCACCGGTGATCGAGAGGGCGCGCAGGCTCTCGAAGCGCTCCTGCATGCGGTCGCCGGAAATGCCGCGCTGGATCGTGAAAAGGCCGAGCCCATGGATGATGACGCAGATCGCGATCATCCCCATGCCGATCAGCAGCTGCTCGTTGAAAGTCGCCTCGATAACTTGGTCGTTATCGGGCATCGCTTTCGCCGAGAGGAGAAACAGCGTGGGATCGATGTGGATGGCGACCGTCACTCCCGGCTAGTCTGCGCTTTCCGGTAGATCCTCGCGAGCAGTGGATGCCATCTCGTCGAGTTCGGCTTCCGACATGCTGTCGTACATCTCTTTCGAAGCGCCCTGCAGGTCAGATACCTTCGTGTCGCCACGCTTGGCGGAAAGGGCCGCGCCCGCGGCGCGCTGCTGCGCTTTCGATTTTGCCTCGGGCATCAGGCAGCCGTCAGTTCCGAGCCGCGCTTGAGGACTTCGTCGCCGTCATCCTGCTTGATCAGGTAGGCGGGATTGTCCTCGTCGCCGTCCTTGGTCACCTCGGTGCCCTGGAGCGTGCGGGTAACTTCGCGTTCGAAACGTTCCTTGATCTGGCCGCAACCTTCGCCGTTGCCCCAGTTCCACTTGACGTACTGGCTTGTCCGAAAGCTGTTGGACTTGCTCATTCAGCGCTCTCCTGGTCGTTTTCGATGACTTGCAGCCCGTCCTGCATCTCGCTCTGCGACTGGGCGGAATCGATTTCATCGAGCTCACCGCCGACGATGCTGTCGGTCGCTTCGCCATTCTCTTCGGACGCGATGCGGCCGCTGGCGGTTGCTTCTTCCTCGACATCGCCCTGGGTGAGCGCCCCGGTCATCCAGATGATGCTCAGCGCACCGATCGCCAGCACGAGGCCGATGATCAGGACGTAGCGCACCACGCCTTCCTTGGAGCCGCCGCTGGCTTCCTCGCCGTCGATATGAACTTCATTCCCATCCGTATGCATTCGATATTCTCCGCAATCGCGCGACCGTTTTCATTCGCGCAAGATACGGTTCGAAGCAGGGAATGTTCCGCCGCGGGGCGGTCAGAGCCTCAGTCGCGGAGCAACTCGTTGATGCCGGTCTTGGCGCGGGTGCGCTCGTCGACGGTCTTGACGATCACCGCGCAGGCCAGCGAGGGGCCCGGCGATCCGTCGGGCAGGGCCTTCCCGGGCAACGAGCCGGGAACGACCACGCTGTAAGGCGGGATGTGGCCGGTGACGATCTCTCCGGTCTCGCGGTTCACGATCTTGGTCGACTGGGTGATGAACACGCCCATCGCCACGACGCATCCCTCGCCCACGATCACGCCCTCGACGATTTCCGAGCGCGCGCCGATGAAGCAATTGTCGCCGATGATCGTCGGATTGGCCTGCATCGGTTCGAGCACGCCGCCGATTCCCGTTCCGGCGGAGATGTGACAGTTCCGGCCGATCTGCGCGCAGCTGCCGACCGATGCCCAAGTGTCGATCATCGTGCCGTCGCCGACATAGGCACCGATGTTGACGAAGCTCGGCATCAGCACGACGCCCTTGCCGATATGCGAGCCATGCCGGGCTATCGCTCCGGGCACGACGCGGAAGCCGGCTTCGCGAAAGCGTGCCTCGTCCCAGCCGGCAAACTTGCTGTCGACCTTGTCGAAGGCCGGATGTCCAGCCGAGCCACCGTCCATGACCCGGTTGTCGTTCAGCCGGAACGACAGCAGCACGGCCTTCTTCAGCCACTGGTTAACGGTCCAGCCGCCATTGCCGTCCGGTTCCGCAACGCGCGCTTCGCCGCGATCGAGCATCTCCAGTGCCGCATTGACCGGATCGCGCACCGCTTCGTGATCGAGCGCATCGCGGTTTTCCCAGGCATCGTCGATGATCGCTGCCAGCTGCTCGGTCATGAAAGGCTTCTCCTGTGGGTCACGGCTGGCAGGGCTGCTAGCCGCGAGCGAACACGGGGGCAAGTTGCGCTGCCAGTTCGGCGAGCGTTCACACGGCAATTTCTACGTTCTAAGCAAATCTTTCACGATCTGCCGCGAGGATGGCGATCGAAGAAGAAGGGATCGCGAACGTGTTTTTGGCAAGGGCTGGGAAGTCGATCAGATTGTGTGGCGCGAGCGCAAGTGCCCTCGTGCTACTTGCGGCGTGTGGCGGCGGAGGAGGCGGCACGAACAGCACGCCGCGTCCCGCCCCTGCGCCAACGCCTGCGCCTGCACCCGCTCCCTCGCCGTCGCCATCGCCGACACCTGCACCCTCGCCATCGTCGAATTTCGACACGGCGGAATATCGCCGCTCGGACGGTCCGGCCTTCCACGGGGCCGTCAACGCGTGGCGCGACGGGAGCACGGGGCTGGGCCAGACCATCGCGGTCATCGATACCGGCATCGACAGCGACAGTCCGGAATTCGCTGGCCGGATCCATCCCGATTCGCGCGATGTCGCGGCAAACAGGGGTTTCGAGGCGCTCGACGACCACGGAACCCATGTCGCCATGATCGCCGCAGCAGCGCGCAACGATACCGGCATCGTCGGGATCGCCTTCAACTCCACGATCCTTGCATTGCGCGCCGATGCGCCCGGCAGTTGCACCGGTGCCTCTACCCCTGACGCGACCAATGATTGCGGGTTCGCCGACATCGATATCGCGGCCGGGATCGACCAGGCGATCGCTTCCGGCGCAGCAGTCATCAACATCAGCCTGGGCGGCGGCACACCGTTCAGCGAGCTGACCGCCGCCGTAGCCCGCGCGGCGCAAGCCGATGTCGTCGTGGTCGTTTCTGCCGGTAACGACGGCGACGGCGGCAATGCGGACATTCCGCCCGACCAGCCCGATCCTTTCGCCTCGGGGCTGGTGGATGCGGGCAACGGGAACGTGATCATCGTCGGGTCGGTCGATGCGCAGGGCGTCATATCCGGCTTCAGCAACAAGGCCGGTGCTTACGCGAACAGCTACATCGCGGCCTTGGGCGAGGACGTCTGCTGCATTTACGAAAACGGCGAATTGCTGGTCGAACAAAGGCCGGGCGGCAGTTTCGTGACCGTCTTCTCGGGCACGAGCTTCTCCGCGCCGCAGGTCTCGGGCGCAGTGGCACTCCTGTCGCAGGCGTTTCCGAACCTCACCGCGCGCCAGATCGTCCAGTTGCTGATCGAAAGCGCGCGCGATGCCGGCGCGACCGGCGCCGATCCGATCTACGGCAGCGGCATCCTCGACATCGCCAACGCCTTTGCGCCCAAGGGCGTCACCAGCCTTGCCGGCAGCGCTTCGGCCATCCCGCTCGGCGACGACACGGGTATCGGATCCGCGGCGATGGGCGATGCCATGAACCGCGGCGCATTGTCCGCGGTCGTGCTCGACAAGTATCGCCGCGCCTATACCTACGGTCTCGGGGCAAGACTGCGCGGCGCGCAAGTTGATCCCAAGCTCCATGCCGCGGTAGGCACGAGCGCTCGCCGCGTTTCGGCAGGGACCGCCGGCCTTGCCATGGCATTCACGCTAAATGCACAGGGGCAGGCCGGTGGCTACGGCTGGAGCCGTGCGTTGCGCCTGACTTCGGAAGATGCGCAGCAAGCGGAGGTCCTGGCAGGCCGCATCGCGATGCGCCTGTCGCCGGACACGGACCTAGCCATCGGTATCGCCGAGAGTGCCCAGGGATTGGGTGCACAATTGCGCGGCGCGGACCGACCGGCCTTCATGCTCGCCGGCACCAGCGATGCCGAGCGCGGTTTCCGCAGCAATTCCGACGTCTCGATGGCGCTGAGACAGCGCATCGGCGCGTTCGGGTTGACGATGAGCGCCGAGCAGGGCGACGCCTGGCTCGGCAGCTGGCGGCGCGCCGACGACAGCCGACGGCTGGGCACCGACAGTTATCGCTTCCGCGCGATCGGCGCGGGTCTGGACCGCACGATCGGACCGGTAGCTGCGACGATCGGCCTCACCTGGCTGGACGAGGACCGCACGATCCTCGGCAGTTATTTTCACGAGGCTTTCGGGGCCGATGGGGCGCAGACGCTGTTCCTCGATGGCTCCACAACGGCGCGGCTGGGGGATGGCTGGTCGATCGGCGCGGACCTGCGCCGCGGATACACGCGCGCCCGGCATGGCGACATCATCGCCAAGGGATCGGATCTGCAGAGCATGGCGTGGTCGCTCGACCTCGCTCGCGGCAGCGTCCTGCAGCGCGGCGACAGCCTGGGCCTGCGTTTCTCGCAGCCGCTGCGGGTCGAACGGGGCGGGCTGATGCTGAACCTGCCGGTGGCCTACGATTACGCGACCGAAACGTCCCGCTACGGCCTGCAGGGCCTGTCGCTGACACCCGAAGGCCGCGAACTGACTGGCGAGCTTGCCTGGCGCGGCTCCCTGTGGGGCGGCGGTGCGGCGGCGAGCCTGTTCTACCGGCGCCAGCCCGGGCACTATGCCGCCGCGCCCGACGATGCGGGCGTGGCGATCAAGTGGAGCAGCGAATTCTGACCGGCAAGGCCTACAGGATCACTCCGGCATTCCGGCCTTGAGGGCGAATTCGTAAGCGCGGTCGACCAGCGGTGAGACACGGTCGCTGGCTTCCTTTGCGTGCGCGGAGGAAGCCGTGCCGTCGATCACCCGCTTCTTGATGCCCTGGATGATCCCGGCCAGTCGGAACAGGTTGTACGCGAAGTACCAGTCCATCGGCGGCACGGGATAGCCGGTGCGCGCGACGTATCGTTCGACCGCTTCGTCCTGCGTCGGGATGCCGAGCGCCTCGAGATCCTTGCCCTGTATGCCGGCTCGGTTTTCGGACTCGGTGTGCCAGTTGAGAATGAAGTAGCTGAAATCGGCGATCGGATCGCCCAGCGTCGACAGTTCCCAGTCGAGGACCGCGATCACGCGCGGCTCGCTCTTGTGGAAGATCATGTTGTCGAGCCGGTAATCCCCGTGAACGACGCTGCTTTCGTGTTGCGGCGGGATGGTCTGCGGCAACCATTCGATCAGCCGCTCCATCTTGGGCATGTGCTCGGTTTCGGACAGCTTGTACTGCTTGGTCCAGCGGCTTATCTGGCGCGCGCAATAGTCGGTCGGCTTGCCGAAATCGCCGAGGCCGATGTCTTCCGGCTTCTGCAAGTGCATGTCGGCCATGGTGTCGATCATGGCGTTGTACAGCTCGCGCCGGTTCTCGCGCGTGAATCCCGGCAGCGTGCCGTCCCACAGGTTGCGACCATCGGCGAGGCTCATGACGAAGAACTTCGAGCCGATGACTTCCGGATCCTCGCACAGGCCATAGGTCTTCGGCACCGGAAAGCCGGTCGGCCCGAGGGCGGCCATCGCCTTGTACTCGCGATCGACCGCATGGGCGCTCGGCAGCAATTTGCCGAACGGCTGGCGGCGCAGCACGTAGGAGGTCGAGGGCGTGTCGATCCGGTAGGTCGGGTTCGACTGGCCGCCCTTGAACTTCGAATAGCTGAGCGGTCCTTCGTAGCCCTCGACGTTTTCCTCGAACCACTTCGTGAGCCGATCGAGATCGAGCGCGTGTTCCTCGGTGACCTCGGTCGTGCCGATCATGTCGGCGTTCGGGTCTTCCACCATCGCTTCCTCGGCCATCAGTCGAACACCACCACGCTGCGCGCCGAATGGCCGCCTTCCATCTTCGCGAACCCTTCGTTGATCTTCTCGAGCGGGATGCGCTCGGCAATGATCGTGTCGAGATCGAGCAAGCCGCGCATGTAAAAATCCACCAGCCGCGGCAGGTCGACGGGGAAGTGGTTCATCCCCATGATCGCGCCCTGCAGCTTCTTGCCGGAAAGAAGGTCCATCGCGCCGAGCCCGACCTTGCAGTCCAGCGGCATCATGCCGAGGATCGTCGCCGTGCCGCCGCGCCGCAGCGACTTGACCGCCAGGTCCGCGCTGGCCTGCCGGCCGACCGCCTCGATCCCGTGATGCACGCCGCCGTTCGAGATCTTGTGGATCTGCTCGACCGCATCGCTCGCCATGGCATCGACGGCATGGGTCGCGCCCAGGACCATCGCCAGTTCGCGCTTCTCCGCGATCGGGTCGACCGCGATGACCTGGCCGGCGCCGGCAATCTTGGCGGCATTGATCGCCGCGAGCCCGACCCCGCCGCAGCCGATCACCGCAACGCTTTCGCCTGGAACGACCGAGCAGGCGTTAAAGATCGTCCCCGCGCCGGTCGTGACCGCACAACCGATGATGGCCGCGCGGTCCAGCGGCATGTCCTTGTCGATCGAGACGCAGGCATGTTCGTGGATCAGCATCTGCTCGCAGAAAGCGGACAGGTTGAGCATCTGGGCGACCGGCTCGCTGCCGTCCGCTCGCATGATCCGGGGCTTGGCCGTCTGGTCGCGGCGGGTGTCCGCGCCCATGCACAGCGCCATGCGGCCGGTGACGCAGAACTCGCAGTGGCCGCAGAAGGCACTGAGGCACGAAACGACATGGTCGCCAGGCTTGACCGTCTTCACCTCGGTGCCGACCGCGCGCACCACGCCCGCCGCCTCGTGGCCGGGAATGGCCGGCATCGGATGCGGGTACGACCCGTTGATGAAATGGAGGTCCGAATGACACAGGCCGCAGGCCTTGGTGTCGATCAGGACCTCGTGCGGGCCGGGGTCGGCCAGTTCGACCTCACCGATGGTGAGCGAGCCGACCTGTTCCAGAATTGCCGCTTTTGCCATCAGCGCGTCGCTCCCATGTCACCGGAGCTGTAGCTGGCAGCTGCCGCACTGCCCGCGCTCGCCGAATGGGCATTGCCGCCCCGCAGCGCGTTCGAGCTAGGCCCTTCGTTCGGTGCGTGCTTGGCGAATTCCATCCGCGCGATCGAGCGGGCGTGGACTTCGTCCGGGCCGTCGGCGAGCCGCAGGGTGCGCTGGTGGGCATAGGCGCTGGCGAGGCCGTAGTCCTCCGACACGCCGCCGCCGCCATGCGCCTGGATCGCATCGTCGATGATCTTGAGGGCCATGTTCGGCGCCTGGACCTTGATCATCGCGATTTCCTGCTTGGCGTTCTTGTTGCCGACCTTGTCCATCATGTCCGCCGCCTTGAGGCAGAGCAGGCGGGTCATGTCGATATCGATGCGGGCACGCGCCACGCGCTCTTCCCAGACCGAGTGCTTGTAGATCGGCTTGCCGAAAGCTTCGCGTTCCTGCAGCCGGCGGCACATCTTCTCCAGCGCTTCCTCGGCGACGCCGATGGTACGCATGCAGTGGTGGATACGGCCCGGCCCGAGGCGGCCCTGGGCGATCTCGAAACCGCGTCCTTCGCCCAGGATCACGTTGGAAACCGGAACGCGCACGTCCTTCAGTTCGACTTCCATGTGACCGTGCGGCGCGTCGTCGTAGCCGAACACGGGCAGGTGGCGCAGCACGTTGACGCCAGGCGTGTCGATCGGGACAAGCACCTGCGACTGCTGCGCGTGGCGCTGTGCGCTCGTGTCGGTCTTGCCCATCACGATCGCGACCTTGCAGCGCGGATCGCCGAGGCCTGACGACCACCACTTGCGGCCGTTGATGACGTATTCGTCGCCGTCGCGCTCGATGCGGGTTTCGATGTTGGTCGCATCGGAACTGGCGGTGAAGGGCTCGGTCATCAGGAATGCCGAGCGGATCTCGCCGTTCATCAGCGGGGTCAGCCACTCGTCCTTCTGCTCGCGCGTGCCGTAGCGATGGAAGACTTCCATGTTGCCGGTATCGGGAGCGGAGCAGTTGAAGACTTCGGAAGCGAAGCCGACGCGGCCCATTTCCTCTGCGCACAATGCGTACTCGAGGTTGGTGAGGCCCGGCCCTTCGAACTCGTAGCTGTCATCGACGTGGTGATGGCCGTCGTTGCGCGGCGGCATGAACAGGTTCCAGATGCCCGCCGACTTGGCCTTCGCCTTCAGTTCCTCGACCACTGGGATGACTTTCCAGCGGTCGCCTTCGGCTTCCTGCTGGCGGTAGGTCGGGACGGCCGGGCGGACGTGCTGGTCGATGAAATCCTTGACGCGGTCGCGCCAGTAGACCTGCCGGTCGGTGGGCTCGAAATCCATGGTAGTTCCTCTCTCTCGTCGAATCCGTGTGCGAAATGAAACTGGCAGAGCCTGCAGGCTGCGCCAAGCGAAGAATAATTAGGGTGGGGTCAAACTCGCATCGACATCCGCCCTGGCAGCCCGGTCGAGAGCGGCAAGGCGCGCCTCGTGCTGGGCACGATCGATTGGGAAGCGACCCAGCCAGTAAGCCGCGATCAGCGCGAGCAGTATGGAAATCCCGCCATAGAGCAGGATTATGCGCAGGATCACGTCGCCATCGACCTCGCCCGGGCGGGAGTTGGCCGGCAGGCCGGCGATGCTGATGATCTGCCCGGTTATCAGGATGCCCGCGCCGGTCGCGCATTTCTGGACGAACCAGTTGCCCGAGTAGAAGCTGCCTTCGGCACGCCGGCCCGAGCGTTCCTCGAAAGCCTCGACGATCTCGGCGATCATCGAACTGGCCGATATCATCATGACGATGCCGAACATGTTGCCGAACAGCAGGAAGCCGTAGAACATGGCGTGCGAGCGCAGCGTTCCGGGCGTTGGCCAGGTGCCGAGCGCGAACAGGGCATAGGGCATGAGGCCGATCACCAGCGCGGCAATCGCGCCGATTGCGGCGGTCCGCGGCTTGCCCCAGCGGCGATGCATCGGTCCGACCACCACGAACATCAGTACCACCGACAGAAACAGGACGATCGGATAGGCCGTCAGCGCCGCCTGGTCGAATTGCCAGACGAACAGGTTGACGTAATTGGAGATCGAGAAGGTCATTCCCTGGCTGACATAGGCAGCGAGGCCTCCGGCGGCGAAGATCAGGAAGGCCTTCTCCGAGAAAGCCTCGCGAATTTCGGAAAAGGCGTTGCGGATGCCGAACGGGGCGGGGCGATGCGCAGGCAGATGGGCGACCAGCCGGTGCTGGCCGATTGCGGATCCGACGACAGACAGAAATATCAGCGCGGCACCGAAGATGCCGAACAGGCTGTACCCACCCGGCTGCAGCATCCCGTCCTGGCCGGGCATGAAGACGGTGTAGGCCAGCAGCATCATGATGACGCCGCCGATCCAGCCGAACAGGTAGCGGTAGCGGAACAGCGTCGTGCGCTCGTCGTAATCCGCGGTGATCTCGGGCACCAGACTGACCGAAGGCACCTCGCAGGCCGAGAGCAGCACGCGCACGACGATCGCGATCACCAGCAATTCGAGAAAAGTCGGCGTGCCGTCGATCGCGGGGTTCCACAAAACCGCCCATGCGAGCGCCAGCGGCAAAGCAGCGGCATAGAGCCACGGCAACCGGCGGCCCCACCGGGTGTAGGTCCGGTCGGACAGATAACCGAGCATTGGGTCGACGAAGGCATCGACCAGCAGCGCGGCGCCCAGCGCCAGGCTCACCATCCCGGCATCCATGCCGAGGACCTGGTTGTAGAAGATCAGCAGGAAGAAACTGAAACCCGAATCTTTCACGCCGAAGGCCACGGCGCCAAAGCCGTGGACGATCTTCAGGCGCTGGGACAGTGGCCCGGTAGTGAAACTCACGCCTCGCCGGCTTCCTGCGCCTGCTTGTACTGCTGTTCGATCGCCTCGAGTGCCGAATACACGCCCGGCTCCTCGTCGTCCCAGCTATGCCGCGGGCCGATGGTCAGCCCGCCGTCGACCAGCAACGAGGTGCCGTTGACGAAGCTGCCCGCATCGCTCGCGAGATAGGCCGCCGCTTCGGCGATATCGATCGGCATCCCCTTGCGACGCACCGGCTGGGCGTTGGACGACATCTGCGCGATCGCCGCCTTGGCCTGTTCCTTCAACTCGTCGGGGATTCCGAGCGAACTGGTGAAGATGTTGGTGTTGATGAAGCCGGGCTGGATCGCATTCACGCGGATCGAGTGCTTCGCCAGGTCTGCGGCGGCGGACTTGGTCAGGTGCAGTACCGCACCCTTGGCCACCGCGTAGGCGCTCGGCGAATAGCCCGGGCCGCAGGCGGCAACGCTGGCGGTGTTGACGATCGAGGCATTGGGGCGCCCCTTCATGTGCGGCACGGCATAGCGGATGCCGAAAGCGACCGAGCGCAGGAGCAGGTCCATCGTCCGGTCCCAGTCCTCGGGCTCGATCTCGTCCATCCCGGCGCGCGCACCCCCGGCTCCGGCGTTGTTGAAGACGGTGTCGATCCCGCCGGTTTCGGATGCCGCGCGGTCCATCAGCGCCTTGATGTCGGCCGTGCTGCAGACGTCGCATTTCTGGAAGCGGATCTTGCCCTCACTCTCGTCGGCGAGCGCCGTACCGCCGTTTTCGTCGATGTCGGCGGCGTAGACGATCGCGCCTTCGCGCGCGAACAGCCGCGCTGCCTCCGCGCCGATGCCCGAAGCCGCCCCGGTAACCACAACCGTCTTGCCTGCGAATCGCTGTTGCTGCGCCATCTCTTCTCTCCCTCTCGCGGGCCAGCTTAAGCGCGACCGGCGACCCGTCAACGCGTATCGGACTGACGTTACGGAATGGCGGAACGTCGTTCTGCGTCTTGCGGAACGGCTTCGAATCGCCCTAACGTGTGCGTAAACATACCGCTGTTTTGAAAAGAGAGGATCCAGCTATGTCCGAACAGGATTTGGACGCCTTCCGCGCCGAGACGCGCGAATGGCTCGAAGCGAACTGCCCCCCCGAAATGCGCGAACCCGTCCGCGACGAGGACGACATCTACTGGGGCGGCCGCAAGGCGACCTTTAAGAGCGATGCGCAGAAGGCCTGGTTCGAAGCCTGCCGCGACAAGGGCTACACCGTGCCCGCATGGCCGAAGGAATACGGCGGCGCCGGCCTGAGCCCCGCAGAGGCCAAGGTGCTGCGCGAGGAAATGGCGCGCATCGATGCACGTCCGCCGCTTTCGAGCTTCGGCATCTGGATGCTCGGCCCGGCGCTGCTGCACTTCGGCACCGAGGAGCAGAAGAAGCACTTCCTCAACGAGATCGCGCGCGGTGAAATCCGCTGGTGCCAGGGATACTCGGAGCCGGGCAGCGGCTCCGATCTTGTGTCGCTGCAGACCTATGGCGAGGACAAGGGCGACCACTGGATCGTCAACGGCCAGAAGATCTGGACCAGCTACGCAGACAAGGCCGACTGGATCTTCTGCCTCGTGCGCACCGACAAGGGCGACAAGTATCGTGGCATCACCTTCATGCTCTTCGACATGGAAAATGCCGGCGTCACCACCAAGCCGATTCTGCTAATCAGCGGCAACTCGCCCTTCTGCGAGACCTTCTTCGACGACGTGAAGGTACCCAAGAGCTACGGCGAGAACATTCCCGGCTACGTCGGCGAGATCAACCGCGGCTGGGATGTCGCCAAGTACCTGCTCGGCCACGAACGCGAGATGATCTCGGCGACCGGTGGCGGTGATCGGGCGACCTCGCTCGGCGCGGCGATGAAGCGTTCGGGCGATCTCGACCCGGTCCTGCGCGGCCAGATGGCGATGTTCGATGTCGATGCACTCGCCTTCACCGCGATGAGCGAAAAGTTCCTCGACGAGGTCAAGGTCGGCAAGGCGCATCCCGCCCAGCCGAACATGATGAAATACGCCGGCACCGAGCTGAACAAGCAGCGCCACGAGTTGATGATGTCGGCGGGCGGCTCACGTTCGCTCGAATGGGACAGCGAGGAGACCGGTGGCGGCAAGCCGTCGCGCAACTGGCTGAGGACCAAGGCCAACTCGATCGAAGGCGGGACGAGCGAAGTCATGCTCAACGTCATTTCCAAACGCATTCTCGACCTGCCGGGAGCCTGATCCGATGCCTCTGTATTACGACGACGACCAGACGATGCTGGCCGACACCGTCACCGGCTTCATGGCCGAAGAAGGTGCCATCGCGAAGCAGCTGCGCCACTGGCGCGACACCGATTGCAAGGACGGGTTCGGGCACGAATTGTGGAAGCAGTTCGCCGAGATGGGCCTGACCGGAATGCTCGTCTCCGAAGCGGACGGCGGGCTCGGGATGGGCCATGTCGAAAGCGCGATCGTGCTCGAGGAAATCGGCCGTAACCTGACGCCTTCGCCGTTCCTGTCGAGCTCGGTGCTCGCCGCAGCGGCGCTTGCCGATGCCAGCGACGACTTGCGCGGTCGGTATCTGCCAGGCCTCGTTTCGGGCGACCATGTCTACGCGGTCGCGATCGACGAAGGTCCCAAGCACCGCCCCGAGAGCATCGCGACGAAGGCGGAGAAGTCGGGTAATGGCTTCAAGCTGAGCGGGCAGAAGGATTTCGTCCTCCACGGTGCCAGCGCCGATATGCTGGTCGTCGCCGCACGTACCAGCGGCTCTGATGGCGATGCGGACGGGATCACCCTGTTCGCAGTGCCCAGGGATGCGGCCAACATGAGCCACGAAACGGTCCGGCTGGTCGACAGCTCGATGGCGACGCACACCAAGTTCGACGGGGTCGGACTCGATGGCGATGCCGTGATCGGCGAGGTCGATGGCGGTCGCGAAACGCTGAACAAGATGCTGCGGGCCGGGCGCGTCG
Source organism: Qipengyuania oceanensis (assembly GCF_009827535.1). Lineage (NCBI taxonomy): Bacteria > Pseudomonadati > Pseudomonadota > Alphaproteobacteria > Sphingomonadales > Erythrobacteraceae > Qipengyuania > Qipengyuania oceanensis. Next base: position 103,433 of record NZ_WTYN01000003.1, read on the forward strand.
GCGCTGCGGCCGAAGGCGTGGGCGTGGCGCGCGGGGCGATGGACATGACCGTCACCTACCTCAAGGAGCGCAAGCAGTTCGGCCGGCTGATCGGCGAATTTCAGGCGCTGCAGCACCGCGCCGCGCATCTCTATTCCGAAGTCGAGATCGCCCGCGCGGTCACGATCAAGGCGGCGCAATTGCTCGACGCGGGCAGCGACCAGGCGGACCTGATGGCCTCTGTCGCGAAGGCCAAGGTCGCCAAGGCCGCCGGTCTCGCGGTGCGCGAAGGCGTGCAGATGCACGGCGGCATCGGGATGACCGACGAATACGACATCGGGCTGTTCATGAAGCGCGAGCGTGCGCTGCAGGAATTCCTCGGCGACCAGTACTACCACGCCAACCGCGTGGCCGAGATGAGCGGATACTGAGGGGAGACATCCGATGATGAACATGCAGGAGCTGTTCGGGCTCGACGGCAAGATCGCGCTCGTCACCGGCGGCAGCCGCGGGATCGGCAAGATGATCGTGGAAGGCCTGCTCGAAGCAGGCTGCGCCAAGGTCTACATCGTCGCTCGCAAGAAGGAGCAGGTCGACGAGACCAGTGCCGAGCTCGGCGACAAGGTCATCGGCCTGGTCGGCGACCTCAGCCAGATGGACGGGATCCAGGCGCTGGCCGACGAGATCGCCGCCAGGGAAGACAAGCTGGACCTGCTGGTCAACAATGCAGGCGCCGCCTGGGGCGAGGACTTCGAGGAATTCAGCGAAGCCGGCTGGCATCGCACGGTCGACCTCAATCTCAAGACGCCGTTCTTCCTCACGCAGAAGCTGCATGGGCTGCTCAAGGCGGCGGCAACGCCCGAGCGCCCGGCCAAGGTGCTGATGATCGCCTCGATCGACGGGATGAAGACTAACCCGTGGGAAACCTATCCCTACCAGGCGTCCAAGGCGGGGCTCATCCACCTGACGCGCAGGATAGCTGCCCGCCTGATCCGCGACAACATCGTCGTCAACGGCATCGGACCGGGCGCTTTCCCGAGCATGATGAACCGCGCGGCGCGCGACAATCCCGATGCCTCGGCGCGTGGCATTCCTTCGCGTCGCATCGGCGTGACCGAGGACATGGCCGCAGGCGCGATCTACCTGCTCAGCCGGGCAGGCGATTATGTCGTGGGTACGACGATCCCGATCGATGGCGGCGTAGTGAACGCCAATATCGGCGCGGGCAATTTCGTCGATCCGTCGGGCGAGTGACATGAGCCGCGCCCTGCGCACCGTCGCCGAGGGTATCCATTTCGGCGAAGGCCCGCGGTGGCGGGCCGAAGATGGGCAGGGCAGGCTCTGGTTCTCCGACTTCTACGCGCACCGGATCTGTTCGGTGAGCGAGCAGGGCGGCGACGTGCGGACCGAGCTCCAGCTAGACGGGAACGAGCAATCCTCGGGCCTCGGCTGGATGCCGGACGGCTCGCTGCTGTTCGTGAAGATGCAGGCCCAGGAGGTCTGGCGGCGCTGGCCCGATGGACGCCTTGCGCGCCATGCCGACCTCTCCGCTTACGCGGCCTATTGGTGCAACGACATGGTCGTCGATGCACGCGGGCGGGCCTACGTCGGCAATTTCGGTTTCGATCTCGATGCCGCGATGCACGAGCGCGGCGTCGAAGGAGTGCTCGCCGACCATCCGACCACCCCGCTTGCGCTCGTCCAGCCCGATGGGTCCGTTTCCTCCGCTGCCGGCGACGAGCGATTCTCGTTTCCCAACGGCACCGTCATCACGCCGGACGGCGAGACGCTGATCGTCGGAGAAACGCTCGGCGGCAGGCTTGCCGCCTTCGATGTCGGCGAGGACGGCAGCCTCTCCAATCGCCGTGTCTGGGCCGAAACCGCGCCGCGAGTACCGGATGGTATCTGCCTAGATGCCGATGGCGCGATCTGGATCGCCAACCCGATCGCACCCGAATGCGTGCGCTATGCGGAAGGCGGCGAGGTTCTCGACGTGGTCGAAACGGCAGGCCTCAACTGCTTCGCCTGCATGCTGGGCGGGGCGGACGGTCGCACCCTGTTCATGGTGCTGGCTCCGGATTCCGACGCCGGACGAAGGCGCGCTCGCGCGGAGGGCCGCATAGTCTCGGTCAGGGTAGATGCGCCCGCGGCGGGCCTTCCCTGACCGGTCTGCGCGGCCGAACTACGATCAGCGACGCAGTTGCTGCATCCGGTGGAGATACCGGGCGAGCACATCGATCTCGAGATTGACGCCGTCGCCTTCCTCGCGCTCGCCCAGGGTCGTGACCTCGGCCGTATGCGGGATGATGTTGAGCGAGAAACGCACGTCGCCGTTCGGCTCGTCGGTCACGTCGTTGACCGTCAGCGAAACCCCGTCGACGGTGATGGAGCCTTTTTCGGCGACATAGGGCGCGATCGATGATCCGGCCAGAATCTCCCAGCGGGCCGATCCGCCATCGTCCTGCAGCCGCGCGACCCGCCCGACCGCATCGACATGCCCGGTGACGATGTGGCCGCCCAGTTCCTCGCCCAGGCGCATCGCCTGTTCGAGATTGACCTTGCGACCCTCTTGCCACTGGCCTTGCGCGGTGCGCGAAACGGTTTCGCCCGATATGTCGACGTCGAACCACGCATCGCCCGCCGTCCCGCCGCGCGCGACCACGGTCAGGCAGCAGCCGGAGCAGGAAATCGATGCGCCGATGGCGATCCGGTCTGGGTCGTAAGGGCAGGCGATCCGCGCGCGCAGATCGCCGCGATCCTCGACGCTGGTGACCGTGCCGACGGCGGTGACGATACCGGTGAACATGCCTGTTTCCTAAGCGGCTGGGGGACGGTGGCGCTCATAGGCGGCGAAGCCGTCGCTGCCAAGCTGGCGGCGTTCGGCAAGTGTCCAGCGCCCATGCGCTTCGGCCAGCCGCTCGAGCCCGATGGCGCCCAGGGCATCGCGCCCCTCGCCGATGACTATCGGCGCCGTGTAGATTTCGAGCCTGTCCACGAGATCGGCGGCGAGGAAGCTTGCAGCCGCCTGGCCGCCGCCCTCGACATAGAGATACTGGACCCCGGCAAGCCGATCGATCTGGCCTGGCGCGTTGATGATCTTCACCCCGTCGAGCGGAACGCCGCGCGTGAGCACCACCCTTTGCGGGCTGCGATCTTCGAGACCGGGCAGGCGCACGTCGAGCCTGGGTTTGTCCGACCGCCATGTGCCGCCGCCAACCAGGATCGCGTCGCTCTGGGCACGCCGCGCATGGACATGCGCACGGGCAGCCTCGCTGGTGATCCAGCGACTCTCGCCGTCCGGACGGGCGATCTTGCCGTCTAGCGACAGCGCGAGCTTCAAGGTAACGTGCGGACGCCCGAAATTCGCCCGGACAAGATAGCCGGCGAGACTGCCGCGCGAGGCGGCATCGCCGACCAGTTCGACGGCTATGCCCGCAGCACGCAGCCGCTCGATTCCCTTGCCAGCCGTGCGGGGATCGGGATCGGCAGTGCCGATGACCACCCGGGCAGGCTTGGCGCTAGCAAGAATGTCCGCGCAGGCCGGGCCCCGTTCGCTGTCGTGCGCGCACGGCTCGAGCGTGACATAGACCTCGCTACCCAGCGCAGCCTCGCCCGCCTGGGCCAAGGCCATGGCCTCGGCATGGGGACGACCACCGGCTTGCGTCCAGCCGCGACCGACGACGTGCCCGTCCTTGACGACAATGCAGCCGACCGACGGGTTCGGACGGCTCAGCGGCCGGCCGCGTTGCGACAGCCGTGCAGCTGCCGCCAGCCAGTCGCGATCACTCGGCGGTGTCTGCACGCGGATTTTCGGACAATGACGGTGCGCCTGACGGCTCGCCGGACTCGCGATCGGCTTCGATCTCGGCTTCCATCCGGTCGACGTCGAGGCCGCTTGCCCGGCCAAGCTCGCGATACAGCTCCTTGCGCAGTTCCTCGCGCTGCTGCTGGCGGGCGGCAAGCGCATCCTTGCGCTGCTGGTTTGCGATGTTGCTCGCCATGATTTCCTCGTCCGTGCGGTCGGGATCGAAGCTGGTGATGTAGGTCACCTCGGGCGCGGCGGGCGGGATGTAGGTCTTCTCGCTGGTGAAGGAATAGAACAGCGTGCCCGTGATCAGCAGCGACACGACCAGCACCGGCCAGCGGTATTCGTTCGGGCGACTGAACTCGCTCCAGAAATCCCGCACACCCGGAATCGGGTTCAAACGTTTGAGAATGCGCATGAAGGATAGATAGGCGCTGGAATCATCGAGCGCCAGTGCATGCGCCAGTGCCCCGTGTCGGGCGATACCTCAGTCGTAGGTGACGCGGATCGGGACCCGTCCGCGCAGCACTCCGCCGAGCCCGATTGCCGAATCGGTATAGAGCCGTCCGGTGAAATGGAATGTCATCGTTCCCGTGGCGTCGAGCACGGCGAATGCGGGCAAGTCGGTCTCGAAATCGCGCAATTGCGCTCGCCCGCCGCCCGGATCGCTCATGGTGACCGACAGGGGCATGTCGACGCGGATTGCCTTGAATGGCTTGCCGGTGATGGTCGCCCGGCCCTGGATCGCGATTCCGCCGAGATCGTCGATCCCGCCGAAAGTCACCTTCTGGCCGGTCTGCAGGTCGATCAGCACGCTTCCCACGCCGCTGCCGACCAGCACCAGCCGGCCGAAATCGATATCGCTTTCGATTTGCAGGACGAGCTGGCCCTGGCCATTGCCGCCGGTAGTTCCACCGCCGCCTCCGCCGCCTCCGCCGCCCCCGTTGCCCGGGCGTCCACCGCCTTCGCCGACAGGAGGCGGGTTGGTGCCGCAAAAGCTGCACTTGCCCTGCGCCGCGGCCGGGGTGGCCGTGACGAGCAGGGCGATGGCTGCAACTAACGCGAGGAAGGCAGCTTTGAACATGACCCGGTTATCGACGAACAGGGTAAACGAAAGGTTAGGGACTTCTACCTGGCCGCCATTTTCATCCGAACGCAGCGTAGAGCGTGCGGCCATGGACTTTCAGCCACCGGTCAGCTGCGGCCAGATCGCCTTCGAACAATTCGCCTAGCATCGTATGGAAAGCAGGCGAGTGATCGAAGTGGACGAGGTGTGCTACTTCGTGCGCTACGACCGAGCGGCGGACGAAATCGGGCGCCTGCACCAGCCGCCAGTTGATCCGCAGCGTGCCCGAGGTCGAACAACTGCCCCAGCGGCGTTGGGCACGGCTGAGGGCAAGCCGGGGGACGGCCAGGCCCAGTCGTGCGCAATAGTGTTCTAGGTCGGCTTGCAAGAGGGCTCGCGCCTCTCCTTCCAGCCACCGCTGCAGCCGCTGCGACAGGGTTTCCGACGGGCCGCCAAGGGTGATCCGGCGATCGGACACCGCCGGTTTGCGCGGCTTGCGGGCGTCCCACTCGATCGCGTGCTCGATACCCCTGAACGCGATGGCACCGCCTGCTGCGGGCGGCTGGCGTAGCGGAATCTTGGCCAGTTCCCCTTCGAGCCAGTCGCGGCGGGCGTGAACGAAGGCGAGCGCTTCCTTGCTGGCACACCAGCGCGGCAGAGTGATGCGGACTTCGCTGCCGTCGGGCGCGAGGCGCATGGTCAGCCGTTTCGCCCGCGCGAGGCGCCTGAGGGCGATCGGCACGCTGCGACCGGCCAGTTCGATCTGCGGATCGATCTCGGCGCTGCGCAACCATTCGATCATCGCCGCCGCCCTCTCACGCGCTTTCCCAGTCGACGATGTGGTGTTCGAGAGGGCCGGCATCATCCTCGCTGATGACTCGTCCCGCGACCGAGACGCCAGCGCGGATCACCGCCTCGCGATCGCCGGAGATCAGGTAGTGCCAGTCCTTCAGCGGCTTGCCTTCGTGGCGCAGCCGATAGGCGCAGGTGCGGGGCAACCACGGCACGTCGTCCATGATCGACAGCCGCAGCTGGAGACACTCGGGCACGAAGGCCTTGCGATGCTTGTAATTGCGACAGGTCGCCGTGCCGGTGTCGAGCAGGGTGCAGGCGACATTGGTATCCTCGATCTGCCCGGTATCGGCATCCTCGATCTTATGCAGGCAGCAGCGTCCGCAGCCATCGCAGAGCGCTTCCCATTCCGGCTTGCTGAGACTTGCCAGCGGCAACTCCCAGAAACGCTCCCTCAGCGCACCCACTTCGCCAGCTCCGCAGCGACCGCCTTTGCACCCTGGTCGGTCGGCAGGGTCGAGACCGGCTGGCCGTCGGGCCCGAAGAGATAGGTCACGGTCGAGTGATCCATCAGGTATCCCGCATCGGTCCCCGCGCCGCGGTTGTAGAAGATCCGGAACGTGTCGGCGGCCTGCTTCACCTGCTCCTCGCTGCCGGTCAGTCCGACGAGCTGGGGAGAGAAGGCCGCGGTAAACTCGCCGACCACCTCGGGCGTGTCGCGCGCGGGATCGACCGTGATGAAGATCGGGACGAGGTTCGCGGCCGCTTCGGGCTCGTCGTCGGCAAAGGCCTTCAGCCCGCGAACGATGCGCTGGACGTCGACGGGGCAGATGTCGGGGCAGAACGTGTATCCGAAATAGACGATCCGCCACTTGCCGTCGAAATCGCTCCAACGGACGGTCTCGCCCGTGCTGTTCACCAGCTCGAACTCGCCGCCGATGTCCGCTCCGGCAAGCGGCGCCTCGGCCAGATCCGGGCCGCTTCCCTGGCCGCAGCCGGAGAGGGCGGAAAGCAGCAATGTCGATAGGATGAGCGCTCGCAGCATGGCATCGCGGTTCATGGTCTGCTAACCCGCTCGGCGCAAGAGTTCTGCGGGGCTCATGAACAACTGGAATCGGAGTATTGGGATGATGGCGAAGGCCCTCTTCCGCACGGGTTTGATAGGTATCGCCGTTGCAGGCGCGGCACTTGCGGCGCCGGTTGCGGCGCAGCGCTATTCCGAGGGTTACGAGTTTCTCAAGGCGGTCAAGGAACGCGACGGAGACGTGGCGACCACCGCCCTCAACGAGCCGGGTACGACTGTGGTCAATGCCCGCGACCTGGTCACCGGCGAGACGGCGCTGCACATCGTCACTCAGCGCCGCGACCTGGTGTGGATCAAGTTCCTGGCCCAGCGCGGCGCCAATGCGAACATCGCCGACAAGAACGGCGTCACGCCGTTGCAGATTGCCGCAAATCTCGGCTTCATCGAAGGCATCGAGGAATTGCTCGAGCGAGGGGCGCGGATTGACGTGACGAACGCGGCGGGCGAGACGCCGCTGATCTCCGCAGTGCATCGCCGCGACATAGCGATGGTCAGGCTCCTGCTCGAGAAGGGTGCCAATCCCGAGCACAACGACAATTCGGGCCGCTCGGCGCGCGACTATGCCACGCTGATGGGCGGCAACAGCCAGATGCTCGAAGAGATCCGCAAATCGGACGAGAAGCGCAAGTCATCAACACCCGCGCAGACCTACGGTCCGAGCTTCTGACGGTGGCGATTTCCACGGACACGGCAGACCTCACGCTCGAGGAATTGCGGCTGGCGCTTGCCCCCGCGATTGCCGAGGCGGCGATCTTCGATGGCTGGAGCGACGAGGCGCTGGCGATGGCAGCAGCATCGATCGGCGCTGACGAGGATGTCGCGCGGCTCGCTTTCAAGGGCGGCGCAATGGAGATGATCGAGGCCTGGATCGAGACGATCGACCGGGCCATGGCAAACGAACTGCCGCCGCAGAAGCTCGCGACGATGAAGATCCGCGAGCGGATCCGCAGCCTCGTGCAGTTCCGGCTCGATGCGGTGACCGGCCTGGAAGAAGCGCTGCGGCGCGCGCTTGCCATTATGGCGATGCCGCAGAACGCGGCGCGTTCGCTCAGGACAGGGTGGCACAGCGCGGACGTCATCTGGCGCCTCGCGGGCGACACCGCGACCGACTACAACCACTACACCAAGCGGGCGATCCTCGCTTCCATATATGGCGCGACGCTGGCCGTGTTCGTCGACGATACGAGCGAGAACAAGGTCGAGACGCGTGCCTTTCTCGAGCGCCGGATCGACGGCGTAATGAAGTTCGAGAAGGTGAAGGCGCAGTGGCTGAATCCCGAGCGCGAACATTTCAGCCTGTCGCGATTTCTCGGTCGGCTGCGTTATCCCACGCGGTGATGCGCGAGCTGCCGCTATTGATAATCGGTTGCAATTAGGGCCTCGCTCTGGCAGCGCGGCGACGATGACGCTCGACTCCCTCAAGCCCGGCCAGACCGCCCGCATCGTGGCGGTCGCATGGGACACGCTGGCCTCTGCAGAAGGCAAGCGGTTGCGTGCGCTCGGCTTCGATGCCGGGGCCGAAGTGGGCGTTGCCTATCGCGGCGTGTTCGCGGGCTCCGATCCGCTTGCGGTGACGATGGGCCGGATGACGGTCGCGCTGCGGCGCGTCCACGCGCGGGCGATGGAAGTCGAACCGTTATGACCCGCTCGCGTACCGTCGCCCTGGTCGGCAACCCCAATGCGGGCAAGAGCGCGCTGTTCAATGCGCTGACCGGCGCGCGCCAGAAGATCGCGAACTATCCCGGCGTGACGGTCGAGCGCAAGGCCGGCCGGCTAACCCTGCCGAGCGGCGAGCCGGTCGAACTGATCGACCTCCCCGGAAGCTATTCCCTCGACGCCTCCAGCCCGGACGAGGAAGTGACCCGTCGCTTCGTCCTCGGTGAATTCGAGGGCGAGGCCAAACCCGAAGTCATCGTGCTGGTGCTCGATGCAGCCAATCTCGAACAGCACCTGGTGTTCGCGCAGGAGATCATCGCGCTCGGCCGGCCGGTCGTGGTGGCGCTCAACATGATCGACCTCGCCGAACGTGACGGCCTGGTGCTCGATCCCGATGCCCTGTCGAGTTCGCTCGGTGTCCCGGTCGTCGCGACCGTGGCTGTCCGGCGCAAGGGGCTCGTGGAACTGGCGCAGGCGATCGCGGATGCCGAACACCGGTTCGACGACCATCCCGATGCCGAGCCGCAACCTCACCTGACGTTGCCGGAACGCAGGCTCGCGGCGCGCAATATTGCGAAGGCCGCCATTCTTTCGGAGAGCAAGGGTCGTCGTCTGCACGCCGGGCTCGACAAGGTCCTGCTCAATCCCTGGATCGGGCCGTTCATCCTGTTCGCCATCCTGTTTGTCGTTTTTCAGGCCGTTTTCGCATGGGCGGACCCGTTCATCGGCCTGATCGAAGGCGCGACGGAATGGCTTGCCGGTATCGTCGCCTCTAGCCTGCCGGACGGCATCGTGCGGGATTTCATCACCGAAGGCGTGATCGCGGGCGTCGGCTCGGTCGTCGTATTCCTGCCGCAGATCGTCATCCTCTTCGCTTTCATCCTGGTGATGGAGGCGACCGGCTACATGGCGCGAGCCGCCTTCCTGATGGACCGGTTGATGGCGGGCGTGGGCCTGTCCGGGCGCAGCTTCATTCCGCTGCTGTCGAGCTTCGCCTGTGCCATTCCCGGCATCATGGCGACCCGCAGCATCGCCGATCCGAAGGACCGGCTGACGACCATCCTCATCGCGCCGATGATGACCTGTTCGGCGCGCCTGCCGGTCTACGCGGTGATCATCGCGGCAGTCATCCCGGCGACGACTGTCGGGCCGGGCATCGGTCTGCAGGGCCTGGTGCTGTTCGCGCTCTACATCGCCGGAATCCTCGGGGCGCTGGTCGTCGCGCTGGTGCTGCGGCGCAGCGTGACCAAGGGCGGTGCATCGGGATTCATCATGGAGCTGCCGCGCTACCAGCTCCCGCGGCTCAAGGACCTCGCGATCGGCCTGTGGCAGCGCGCCTGGGTGTTCCTGCGCCGGGCCGGCACGATCATCTTCGCCGCGACCGTGATCCTGTGGCTGTTGCTCACCTTCCCCAAGGCGAACGAGGGCGAAAGCCAGCTCGACGCGAGCTTCGCCGGCCAGATCGCCACCGCCATGCAGCCGGTGTTCGAACCGGTCGGCTTCAATCGCGAGATGACGCTGGCGCTGGTCCCGGCCATGGCCGCGCGCGAAGTCGCCGTGTCCAGCCTCGCGACGACATACGCGATCGACGACGACGGCAGCGAGGAGCAGACCGAGGCCGCCTTGCGCGACCAGATCGCGGCGCGCTGGAGCCTGCCGACCGCGCTCGCCTTCCTCGCCTGGTTCGTGTTCGCGCCGCAATGCCTGTCCACCATCGCCGTCGCCCGGCGCGAGACGAATGGGTGGAAATGGCCGAGCTTCATGTTGGCCTATCTGTTCGCGCTCGCTTATGTCTTCGCGGGAATCACTTACTGGGCGGCGATCGCCCTCGGATTATAGCGAAGGAAGTTTGAATGGCCGGGTCCCTCAACAAGGTAATGCTCATCGGAAACCTGGGGGCCGATCCGGAAATCCGCAGCTTCCAGAACGGCGGCAAGGTCGCCAACCTGCGCATCGCGACTTCCGAACAGTGGAAGGACAAGAACACCGGAGAGCGGCAGGAGCGCACCGAGTGGCACACCGTCTCGATCTTCTCCGAAGGCCTGATCAACGTGGTCGAACGGTTCCTGCGCAAGGGATCGAAGGTCTATGTGGAGGGGCAGTTGCAGACCCGCAAGTGGCAGGACCAGCAGGGTAACGATCGCTATTCGACCGAGGTCGTGCTGCGTGGCTTCAACGGTACGCTGACCATGCTCGACGGTGCGAGCGGCGGTGGCGGCGGCGGTGGCGGTGGCCAGCGCGGCGGAAGCGGCGGCGGCTGGGACCAGGGCGGTGGCTCGGGCGGCGGCTACGGCGGCGGTCAGTCGGGCGGCGGCCAGTCGGGCGGCGGTTCAGGTGGCGGCTCGAACTACGACGATCTTGACGACGATATCCCGTTCTGAGGCATTGCGCCCGGCGCAGCACGTCGGAACCAACGTGCCGTCGCTTCGCTGATCGGGCATGTTCACCTCCGATCCCACCATCGACCTGATCCTGCGCGGCCTGCTGCTGGCCGCCATCGCTCTCGTGTGGGTGGTGCTGTTGATCCGGATCGTCGGATTGCGATCCTTGTCGAAGATGACGCCGTTCGATTTCGTGATGACCGTGGCGAGCGGCTCGTTGCTGGCCGGTGCGGCGCAAGCGAGCGAGTGGAGCGGCTTTCTGCAGGCCTTGATCGCCACCGCCTCGCTCTTCGGCGTGCAGTTCATTGCCGCGCGTGTCCGCAAGGAATCTGACGTGGCGGAGGACGTCATGCAGAACGAGCCGGTTTTCCTCTTCCGCAATGGTGCCTTCAACGAAAAGGCGATGGAAGAAACCCGCGTCTCGAAGAGCGACGTCTATGCCAAGCTGCGCGAAGCCAATGCGCTCGACCTGTCGGGCGTGCACGCCGTAATCCTCGAGTCGACCGGCGATGTCAGCGTGCTGCACGGCGGTAGCTCGCCGGACGAGCAGATCCTTTCCGGCGTGCGCGAAAGCTAGGACCGCGTGCGGATGTAAAAAGGTCTGGACATTACGATTTCGAATGTCCAAACATATTTACATCAAAGGAGGTTCGCATGGCCAGCAATTCGCATGACAGCAGGGTTCGCAAATATTTCGTCCTGGGATTCGGCGTGGCAATCGCCGCCGGGCTCGTGCTCGGCATCTACCTGCCCGCCAATGCCGGTACCGCGCCGGCATGGCTCGTCTTTCCCGTACTGCTGGTCCTGATGGGGGGCGTCATGCTTGCCGGCCTGCCATGGTGGCGCGCGCTCGACGATGTGCAACGCCAGGGACAGACGCACAGCTGGTACTGGGGCAGCATGCTTGCCGGCCTTTGCGTGATCATGTGGTTGATCGCCACAACCGGCAGGCACAGCGACATGAGCCTCGGCGCAGCTTATCTGTTCATCGCACAAGGCATCGGCTTCGCCCTCGTCTGGACGATCTGGCGACTGCGCGGTCGCGGCGCGAGCGAGTGAGGAACTGCCTCAGGGACCTGCGTCGGCAGCGCAAGCTGACGCAGGCCGATCTCGCGGATGCGCTCGATATTTCGCGCCAGACGATCATCGCGATCGAGGCGGACAAGTACGATCCCTCGCTGCCGATGGCTTATCGGCTGGCTGCCTTTTTCAAGGTGCCGGTGGAGGAGCTGTTCTTCAACGACTGGCGCGAAAGGTGAGTGCAGAGCCAATGGCTGCTAACGACCCTTCAGGAGAGATAAGACGTTTGGTGGGTCATTCGTATTCGGGCTGCTCGCCAACGCGACGTTTCTTCCCCAGGATTGAGCCACCATCGCTGACTTGACGTTGTTCTCCTAGCCACGAACTGTCGCGCCGGATTCCGAATGTCGTTGGGTTGCCTTGATAATCCTTTCCTCTCACTAAGTGGAAAAGGAAGAGGACGCCGAAAGCGACAAAGCCAGCCAACTGAAACTCGCCCCCGAACATTATCAGCAGCAAGGCCAAACCGGGTGCAACCCAGTAGACAATGACCACAATGAAGCGCTTCGATGCACTGGCCATGCGATGCACCTACACTCTGGAGACGCCGCCAGCAAAGATTTGTCCGCTCGCCACGCACTAGCAGACTTGGAACCTAGTCCCTCTTCAGCGCCGCAAGCGCTTCGGCGAGCGGACCGTGCGGGGCATCGTCGCTGACGATGCCGGCGGCCTGGCGCGCAGCATCGGCGTCGGGTCCTTCGGCGTAGGGGTCGATCACCAGGCCGAGCGACTGCGCCACTGCCTCTCCCAGGTCGAAACTGTCACCGGAGTAATCGATCTCGTCCAGGTCGTCGGCTTCGAGCTCGATCTCCTCGAGGTCCGGCGCCTGGTCGTCGGGCACGAAAACGAAGGCGATGTCCTCTTCAATGCGGTGCGTGAAATCCTCGCCGGATATGGCACACGCCTGGACGATATCGGCAACCAGCGAGCCTTCGCCGCGTACCTTGGGCCCGCGCGGGGTGAGCTGGACGGTCGCGACCAGGCTGTCGATCGCCGACATGCCGAAACGCTTGGCCAGCGCGGCGCGCTCGGCCTCGTTCGCCTCGATCCGTACCGGATCTTCCCTGAGCGCGTTCAGCTTGATGATTCGCGACAGTTCGGGCTCGCTCACGCGCTCGCTCCTGCACGCAGCTTGCCAGCCATCAGTTGCTCGTCGTCGGTCGCGGCGAGCGAAGCGGATAGCGCCAGCAAGCGATCGGCCACCTCGCCCGGCGCGGCGCTATCGGACAGGGTGATGTTGCGCTCGACCACGTTGCGCACGGCATCGCGGCCTTGCGGAACCGCCTCCCGAAACGCGCCCAGCCGCCCGCCGAGCGTGCTGACCAGCCGCCCCACGCGCTTGCCGACGACCATGTCGCCGACGCCGAATTCGCGCAGTTGTCCGTCCATGTCCTCGACGAACCACTCGGTCAAATAGCTGCTGGCGGCCTTGAGGCCGGGCGACTGCTCTAGCCGGACGAGAACCAGCGAGGTGGTCGCGGAAACCATGTCGAAGCGCCCGGTCACGCTGTCCTCGACCCCGCCTTGCGCATACCAGGCGGGATCGCGCGCCTCCGCCACGACGGCATCCCACAGCGGGCGGACCGCGTCGCGCGGATCGGGCTTGGAGGCGAACAGGCGAGAAAGTAGTCCCATCGGTGTCGGTCTATCCGTGTCAGTCATCGTTCAGCAGCAATTCAATCCGGCGGCTGCAGGTGCCGGGGCGACGAGACGCCCGTGCATCGTGCGCGCGTGCGAGTTGCAAGCGCTGGCGCATCGCCGTAAGGCTCGCGCCGATATAGGGCGAGCCCGGCCGATGCGAAAGCGGCTGGCTACGGATTTTCGGAGTGACGGTTTTGACGACATCGGGTGTGACGCGACGGCTCAAGGTTCTGGCGCTGGTCGGTCTTGTGGGACTTGCGGCGAGCGGGTGTACCTCGATCCGCGAAACGCGCGGCTACATCGTTGACAACGTGCTCGTCAGCTCGGTCCAGCCCGGGATCGACAACAAGCAGTCGGTCGAGGGAATGCTCGGCCGGCCGACATTCACCAGCCAGTTCGGCGAGCCCACCTGGTACTACGTTTCGAGCGTGACGGGTCGCAAACCCTTCGTGCGGCCCCGGATCGAGAACCACTCGGTCCTGGCGGTCCAGTTCGACGCGGCGGGCAATGTCGCCAGTGCGGAGCGGACCGGCATCGATCAGGTCGTCTATCTCTCGCCGGACGGCGACGAGACGCCGACTCTCGGCCGCGAGCGCAGCTTCTTCGAGGATCTCTTCGGTAACATCGGCCAGGTCGGTGCTCCCGGCGCGGCAGGTGCCGCCGGCCCGGGCGGACCGTAACGCCGGCGGGTCCTGGCTGGCTTGAAGGGGCGCGGGCGCTCCCCATATCGCCAGCCATGGATGACAGACAGGCAAGCCACGGCCTCACCCAGTGGCACGGAACTACCATCATCGGCGTGCGCAAGGGCGACCGCATCGTGGTTGCAGGGGACGGGCAGGTCTCCATGGGCAACACGGTGATGAAGCCCAATGCGCGCAAGGTCCGCCGGATCGGTGAGGGCGGCAAGGTCGTCGCCGGGTTCGCCGGTGCAACCGCCGATGCCTTCACGCTGTTCGAGCGGCTGGAGAAGAAGCTCGAACAATACAGCGGGCAATTGCTGCGCGCCGCGGTCGAACTGACCAAGGACTGGCGCACCGACAAGTACCTGCGCAATCTCGAAGCGTTGATGATCGTGGCGGACAAGGACAATCTCCTCGTCCTGACCGGCAATGGCGACGTGCTCGAGCCCGAAGGCGGGATTACCGCGATCGGATCGGGCGGAAACTATGCGCTCGCCGCAGCCAAGGCGATCGCCGAATACGAGGACGATCCCGAGGTGATCGCGCGCAAGGCGATGAAGGTCGCTGCCGACATCTGCGTCTTCACCAATGGCAACGTGACCCTCGAAGAGGTCTGAGAAATTCCATGGATAATCTGACACCCAAGGCCATCGTCGCCGCGCTGGACGAGCACATCATCGGCCAGAACGACGCCAAGCGCGCGGTCGCCGTGGCGCTGCGCAATCGCTGGCGCCGCCAGCGGCTCGGACCCGAACTGCGCGACGAGGTCACTCCGAAGAACATTCTGATGATCGGCCCCACGGGCTGCGGCAAGACCGAGATCAGCCGCCGGCTGGCGAAGCTCGCCGAAGCTCCGTTCGTCAAGGTCGAGGCGACGAAGTTCACCGAGGTCGGCTATGTCGGTCGCGATGTCGAGCAGATCGCCCGCGACCTCGCCGAGGAAGCCATCCGCCTCGAAAAGGAACGCCGCCGCGATGCGGTGCGCGAGGCCGCGAGCAAGGCGGCGATGGACCGGCTGCTGACCGCGCTGGTCGGCGACAATGCGAGCGAGGCGACGCGGGAGGCCTTCCGCGAGCGGATCGTCGACAATTCCATGAACGATACCGAGGTCGAGATCGAAGTCGAGGAAGCGCCGCAGATGCCATTCGACATGGGCAACATGGGCGGCAATGTCGGCATGATCGATCTGGGCGACATGATGGGCAAGGCCTTCGGCAAGAAGCCGAAGAAGCGCCGCAAGCTCAAGGTGCCGGATGCCTGGGACAAGCTGGTCGACGAGGAAGCCGAAAAGCGGATGGACCAGGATGACGTCGCCCGGGTCGCGCTGCAGAATGCCGAGACGAACGGCATCGTCTTCCTTGACGAGATCGACAAGATCGCGGTCAGCGACGTGCGTGGCGGATCTGTCAGCCGCGAAGGCGTGCAGCGTGACCTGCTGCCGCTGATCGAAGGCACCACCGTTTCCACGAAATACGGTCCGATGAAGACCGACCACGTACTGTTCATCGCAAGCGGCGCGTTCCACGTGGCCAAGCCTTCGGACATGTTGCCCGAATTGCAGGGACGCTTGCCGATCCGCGTCGAGCTGCGCGCGCTGACCCAGGAAGACTTCGTCCGGATCCTCAAGGAGACGCGGGCGAACCTCGTCGATCAGTACAAGGCGCTGATCGGGACCGAGGACGTGACGCTCGAAATCACGGAGGATGCGATCGAGGAAGTCGCAGCCATCGCCGCACGGGTCAACGAGAGCGTCGAGAACATCGGTGCCCGCCGGTTGCAGACGGTTATGGAGCGCCTGCTGGAAGAGATCAGCTTCGAGGCGGAGGAGCACGGGGGAGAGACCGTAACGATCGATGCCGCCTACGTGCGCGAGCGTCTCGACGAACTGGCCGGCGATACCGACCTCAGCAAGTACATCCTCTAGATGGGCGGGGCGGTGCGCGATGGAAAGGCGATGATCGCCGCCATGCAGCCCCGTCTCGACCAGGTGCAGTGGCGCTTCGTGCTCGTCACTCCCGATACCGCGCCGCACTTGCTGGGTGGTGCGATCGGGACGTTCCGCGAGGACGAGGGCGTAACGGCGATCGTGCCGTCGGCTCTCGCGGACGATCTCGGCATCGAGGGCCCTGACTTTGCCCGCATCACGCTGATGGTGCATTCCGACCTGGAAGGTGTGGGGCTGACGGCAGCCGTCTCAGGCGCCCTCGCGCAAGCAGGCATCGCCTGCAACATGGTCGCGGCGTTTCATCACGATCATGCCTTCGTGCCGGCGGCTCGCGGTGGAGACGCGCTGACCATCCTGACGGAAGTCGCCGCCTCCTACGGGTGAGGCGCCAGGCCGATCTCCACCCCGGTCTTGTCGGTCAGCGCGAACTTGTCGACCAGGTCGCTGCTCGCACGGTTCAGCCCCTTGACCTGCACGCTGCGACCATTGCGCCGCATCCGCTCGACCACCTTGTCGAGCGCGGCGATCCCGGAAATGTCCCAGAAATGCGCCTTGCGAACGTCGATAATGATGTGGTCGGCCGGGTCGGGCCGTAGGCTTTCAGGCGCGAAGGCAGCTTCGAAACGCTCGACGCTGGCATAGAAGATCTGGCCCTTGGCACGATATACCGCGGTGTCGCCCTTCCGCTCGCGCACCACTTCGAACATGGTCATCACCTTCTGGGTAAAGAAGGCACCCGACAGGATCACGCCTGCCAGCACGCCCAGGGCAAGATTGTGCGTGGCAACCACGACCACGACAGTCGAAACCATCACCACGCTCGATTGCCACGGGTGTCGCGCGATGTTCGGAATCGAGTTCCAGCTGAAGGTCCCGATGCTGACCATGATCATCACTGCGACCAGTGCCGGCATCGGCACCTGGCCGACGATCGGTCCGAGCACGGCGAGGAAGACCAGCAGGCTGAGGCCGGCGGTGAAAGTCGACAACCTGCCGCGCCCGCCGCTGGTCACGTTGATGACCGACTGGCCGATCATCGCGCAGCCGCCCATGCCTCCGAAACAGGCCGCGACGATGTTCGCGACGCCCTGGCCGGCACTTTCGCGGCGCTTGTTCGATCCGGTGTGGGTCATGTCGTCGACGATCTGCGCGGTGAGTAGCGATTCGAGCAGACCGACAGCCGCCATCGTGAGCGAATAGGGCGCGATGATGCGCAAGGTTTCCAAGGTCAGCGGGACGTCTGGCCAGACCAGATACGGCAGGCCCTCGGGCAGTTCGCCCATGTCGGCCACGGTATTGACCGGTGCATTGAGCCAGATCGACAGGGCGGTCAGTACCACGATCGCAACGAGCGGGCTGGGGACTGCAGTGGTGACCCGTGGCAGCAGGTAGATGATCACCAGCGCGGCGGCGACCATCGCGTAGGTTTCCCAGCCGACATTGGTCAG
Source organism: Qipengyuania oceanensis (assembly GCF_009827535.1). Lineage (NCBI taxonomy): Bacteria > Pseudomonadati > Pseudomonadota > Alphaproteobacteria > Sphingomonadales > Erythrobacteraceae > Qipengyuania > Qipengyuania oceanensis. The sequence goes on from NZ_WTYN01000003.1 coordinate 120,990, forward strand.
CTGCGGCAGCTGCGCCATGAAGATCAGGATCGCGAGAGCGTTGACGAAGCCGGTGATGACCGAGCGGCTGACGAATTGCATCAGCAGGTCGAGCCGGAGCACCGCCGCAATCCCCTGGAAGATCCCCATCAGGATGGTCGCGGCGAAAAGATATTCGACACCGTGATCGCGCACCAGCGGGACGACCACCACCGCAACGGCTGCCGTTGCCGCGCTGATCATGCCCGGCCTGCCGCCGGTAAAGGATATCACGATCGCGATGGCGATGCTGGCATAGAGCCCGACTCGCGGATCGACGCCTGCGATGATCGAGAAACCGATCGCTTCGGGAATCAGGGCGAGGGCGACGACGAGCCCGGCGAGCACGTCATTGCGCACATTGGACAGCCAGTCGCGTCGGAACGCGCTTCGATCGAGCATGGAATCTCCGGGTCGGAAAGTTGTGGGGGGCACGACCGTGCCGCTCGCCACTCCCCATGGCCCATGCTGCATTGCAACACAACTATAGGCTTGGGTGCTGATCGTCGCGCCGGCCGTGCTGGCCAGGCGCGGCCTGTCAGAGGAAGGTGACCGTCGCCTCGGTGAGTTCGATCGTGACCGGGGCCTGGTTGACCACGTCGCCGTCGGCCTGCACCGGATGGCCGTGTTCGCTCTCGATCGTCAGGCGCTCGGTTTCGAGGAAGCGCCACTTGCCGTGCGGGCGATGCGAGCCGAGCATCGCGTATCCAATCAGCAGCGCGAGATCGCGCTTGCGCGCCTGTGGCAGGGCGAGGACCCGCAGCCGCTCGTGCTCGAGATGCGCCTGGCGGTCCAGCGTCCATGGTCCGGCGTAGTACCTGCCGCGCAGGACGAAGAGCGCTTCTGCATCCAGCCGCTCGGTCCCGGTGTCGATGACCACGGGCTCGTGCGGCCAGTCCCTCACCATGGCGAGCAGCGCCGCGACATAGGCGAAACGTCCGATCCGTAGCTTGAGAGCCTCTGAAACCCGTGCCACCGTGTGGGCGTCGAAGCCGATTGACGCGCAGGCAAGGAACGGCTGGCCATCGAGCAGCGCCAGCCGTGTCGTGCGCGCGGGACGCCCGCTCACGAGCGAATCGGCGAAAACCTCCGGATTGCGGGAATAGCCCAGCTCGCGGGCAAGCAGGTTGATCGTCCCGGTCGGATAGATCGCGAGCGGGGGCAGGGCGGCGGGGTCCGCCTGTTTGCCAATGACCAGCCGCGCGGTGCCGTCGCCGCCTGCCAGCACGATGCAGTCGGCATCGCCCGAATCGTGCGCTGCATCGAAGCTGTCGCCGAAATGGTGCGTGACGCAGTGTCCGCGTAGCTCCAGCACGCGGGCCAGCTGCTGGACCTTGGCCATGCGCTTCGGCGCGAGCCGCTCGTTATAGACCAGCGCCAGCTTCATCGCCCCGGGTTCGCCCTTCTACTCGGCAGCTTCGGCCGCCTGCTCCTGATCGTGCCTTTCCGCCTGCTGGCGTTGCCACATCTCGGCATAAAGACCGTCGCGCTGCAGCAATGCCGCATGGCTGCCCCGTTCGGCAAGCCTGCCCGCGTCGAGCACCAGGATTTCGTCCGCATCGGCGATGGTCGAAAGCCGATGTGCGATCGAGATGGAGGTACGGTCCTCGCTGACCCGGTGCAGCGTTGCGAGAATATCCTGCTCGGTCCGCGAATCGAGCGCGCTGGTCGCTTCGTCGAGCAACAGGATCGGAGGATCCTTTACCAGAGTGCGCGCGATGGCGACGCGCTGTTTCTCGCCGCCGGACAATTTCAGGCCGCGCTCTCCGACCTCGGTCTCGAAACCGAGCGGGAGCTTCTCGATGAAAGGAAGGATTGCCGCATCGCGTGCAGCCCGGCTGACGTCCTCGATGCTCGCACCGTCACGGCCATAGGCGATGTTGTAGCCGATCGTGTCGTTGAACAGCACGCTGTCCTGCGGAACGATGCCGATCTGCGCGCGCAAGCTCGCCTGGGTGACCTGCGAGATGTCCTGCCCGTCGATCAGGATCCGGCCGGACCAGGGATCGTAGAACCGGAACAGCAGCCGGGCGATAGTGCTCTTGCCCGCGCCCGAAGGCCCGACGATGGCGACATGCGAACCTGCCGGCACTTCGAAGCTGAGGCCGTGCAGGATCTCGCGGTCTTGCTCGTAGCCGAAATGGACGTTCTCGAAAGCAACGCTCGCCCGGCCGATCGCCAGAGCAGGAGCGCCCGGCGCATCCTTCACCTCTGCGTCGGTGTCGATGAGCTTGAACATGGCCGCCATGTCGATGAGGCCCTGGCGGATCGTGCGGTAGACGAAGCCCAGCATGTCGAGTGGCCGGAACAGCTGGGTCAGATAGGTCTGCACTGCGACCAGGTCGCCGACCGTCAGCGCGCCCTGGCTCCACTTCCAGACCGTGAAGCCCAGCGCGAAAGCCATCAGCGCGTTCATGACGAACGCCTGCGCCATGTTGAGCAGGCCGAGCGAGTTTTCCGACTTGATCGCCGCCTCTGCATACTCGTGCGCGGCGCTGGCATATCGCTGCTGCTCGCGCTGCTCGGCTGAGAAGTATTTCACGGTCTCGTAATTGAGGAGCGAATCGACCGAGCGCGACAGGGCCTTGCCGTCGAGGTCGTTCATCTCCTTGCGCAGCTTGGTGCGCCATTCGGTAATCCAGCGCGTAAGGGCGATGTAGACGACGACCGTCACGGCAGTCGCCGCTACCAGTTCGCCGCCGAACATTGTGTAGAAGATGACGGCGAGCGCGATCAGCTCGAGAATCGTCGGCACGATGTTGAACAGCAGGAAATAGAGCATCGAATCGATGCTCTTGGTCCCGCGCTCGATCGTCTTGGTGATCTCCCCCGTACGGCGCGACAGGTGGAAGCGCAGCGAGAGGGCATGCAAGCGGCCGAAGGTGTCCTGAGCCAGCTGGCGAGTCGCTTCCTGGCCGACTCGCTCGAACACGATGTTGCGGACCTGGTCGAAAGACGCGCCGAGAAACCGTCCGGCGGTGAAGGCGATTACGAAGCTGAGCGCGATCCACAGCAAGGGATCGCCATCCATCGCCATGGTATCGACCACGCGCTTCATCGCCAGCGGCGTGGCGAGCACGACGACCTTGGCTGCCAGGACCAGCACCATCGCCCAGAAAATGCGCCAGCGCAGGGCCGGGGCGTCCTTCGGCCACAGGTAGGGGAGGAAGCGGCGAATCGTCGCCCAGCCGTCGTAATCCTTCGGCGCAATCACTGTATGGTCTGGCGGCATCGCCGCTTATGTGGGCGGCGCAGCCCCCGGTGACAATGCCGCCGAGCCTACATGCTGCGGGTGAACAGCTCGTCGAGCGGTCGCATTCCGGCGGCGCGGGGCAGGTCGAACAGGACCTTTCGCGAATCGAAATCTATCGCGACCCGGTCGAACAGGCGGAGATGGTACATGCCGAGCGCGAGAGTCGGCCGATCGTTCAGCCCCAGCGCATCGAAGGCCGGCGTGTCGGCGAACGACAAGTCGATGTTGTTGAGCGTAAGCCCGGCGATCTTGAGAGTGCGGGCGAGGCCGTGTTGCCCTTCGAGCTGGTGGCCCAAGACATCGGTCGTGACCACAGTGGAGGTCGATTTCGTCCGCAGTTTGCGCTGGAGCGCCAGGTTGCCAACAGTCATCTGCGCGCCGGTATCGATGATGACGGCCGTGCGGATGCCGTCGATCTCGGCATCGGTGATCAGCAACTGTCCATTGTTCGGCCGCGCGCGCACGACGATCTCGTAACCGCGGTTGCCGCCCAGTTCCTTTGCCGTCGCGACCGCGATCGAATTGTCGCGGAAATCGAGCATCACCCGCGTCCCCTGGAGACTGTCCAGGCCGATGATGCCGTCCGCGCCGACATGACGACGCTCGAGCACGGGCGAGAGGAGATTGTCGATCATCTGCGATCCGAGAGACAGTCGATCGACGTCGACCATATTCACGACCCCGCGGCCAGCCATGCCGATCAGGACTGCCTGGCCGGCAGGTTGCAGCGCGACTCGCTC
>NZ_WTYN01000003.1:132500-154413 GCF_009827535.1 Qipengyuania oceanensis
CCTCAGCCTTTACCCGCGCAACATCCTCCGCGCCCGTCAGTCGATGGCTGTTCTGCCAATCTAGTTTCTGCGCCCCTCGCGTCAGCACATATTTATTCGCCGCATCGAAGGCATCGCGCATCGGGCGGTTCTCCGGTTCCTCGGCATAGGGCCAGTAGGCTGCGAAGATGTCGTAGGTCCGCCGGCCAAGGAGGAGATCGTAGTCCTCCGAGAACAGATCGCCTAGGGTCTCCTCGATACCGGGGTCCCATATCTTGAACATCCACCCGCCTTCGTCGAATCCGCCCGTTGGGTCTTCGGTCGGTCCCCCGGGGGCCTGCATGACCCCGTCGAGCGACAGGAACGCGGCGCCAGTGATCTTTCGTGCCATTGCCTCAATCTCCCTTGCGCGCGGCGTCGATCGCGGCGACGTCGATCTTCTGCATGGTCATCATCGCTTCGAAGGCACGCCTAGCTTCCTCTCCGCCTGCCTGCTGCGATTCCAGCAATGTGCGCGGGGTTATCTGCCAGCTGAAGCCCCATCTGTCCTTGCACCAGCCGCATTCGCTCGGAGCCCCGCCATTGGCGACGATGGCGTTCCAGTAGCGATCGGTCTCCTCTTGGTCCTCGGTCACGACCATGAAGCTCACGCTCTCGTTGGGCTCGAACATGTCGCCGCCGTTGAGGCCCGAAAACGCTCGGCCGAACACGGTAAACTCCACCGTCAGCACGTCGTCCTTCTTGCCGCTGGGGAAATCGGCAGGCGCGCGAAATACATCGCCGACCGCGCTTTCAGGGAAGGTCTGAGCATAGAATCGCGCCGCTTGCTCCGCGTCGCCGTCGAACCACAGCACCGTTGTCAGATTTGCGATCTCAGCCATTGGCTTGTGCCTCTTGGATAAGCTTTATGTCGGTCGCCTTGGCTTCGCGGTAACCCTCATGCGAACGCAACCTTGTTGTATTTTCGGCCATTCTCAATTCCGCTGTCGTGGTCCCACGAGACCAAACCCGGCCCCTTGCGGGTCAAAACAGTGGACGGAAAACTCCCCACCAGGAATTTGCTGGACGTCGCCGTCCAGCCGGCCGCCTCCGGCGACAACCTCCGCAGTCGCGCGATCGATGTCGTCGACCCCGAAGAAATAGCTCCATACCGGGTCGGGAACATCCGGCATGAGGGGCATGATCGCACCAATCCCTACACCGTCGTTCTGGATGAACAGGTAATCGCCCATGTCCCCCATCGGCATTGATCCCTCCTGCTGCCATCCGAACAGGTCGCGATAGAGCGTTACAGCCGCCATGGGGCCGGTGGTCTGCAGCTGGTTCCAACGACAGTGCTGGGGCTTCACTACATCGAAGACATCGCTTTTTGCGTCGGGATCGTCCGCGGGAGGCACGGGTGTCATGAGATAGAAATGCGCGCCCTGCGGATCGGCGACCATCGCGATCCTGCCTACGCCGGGCATGTCGACGGGAGGCATCTGTACATCGCCGCCCGCTTTTTTTATCGTGTCGAGCGTCGCATCGACATCAGGGGTATGGATATAGCCAAGCCATCCAGGCTTCGCGCCGCCCGCGCACATTGCCTCGGTCAGCACGAGCACGCCGCCTGCCATGCCGCCGTCGCTCCGCTGGATCATGCGATAATCCATGTCGCTGTCGCCGGTGGGCTCAGCGGCGATGTCCCAACCGATCACCGCCTTGTAGAAGTCGCCCGCAGCGCCGGCATCGGTGGTCATCAGCTCGTACCAAATAAAGCTTCCGCGATCCTGATCCGTCATGCCAACTCTCCTTACGCATGCTTTTCGACGACGGGTTCGAACCCGCCATAGACCATGCGCTTGCCGTCGAACGGCATCTCGCCGAATTCCTCCATCCGCGGATCCTCCATCATCCGGGTCTCGGCGGCCTTGGCTGTGGCCTTATCGGGCCAAGTGACCCAGCTAAAGACGATCCTCTCGCCGTCCTCGGCCTTCGTCGCGCGTCGGAAATCCGTGGTGTGGCCGTCCTTGACGTCGCTTTCCCAGCATTCGACCTGACTCAGCGCGCCGAATTCCTTCGCGATGTCCCAGAACTTCTGGGCAGTTTCGATATAGGCCGCCTTGTTACCGTTCGGCACGGCGAGCACGAAGCCGTTCACGTAGGTCATTTCATCTCTCCTCATCTCTCAGTTTTTGGTCGGGTCCTGATCCCATCCCATGTCGGCGGGTCCGTGGCGCTCGTATTCCGCAAGCTGCTCGGCGATCGAGTCGCGGAAAGCGGGTCGGGCAAAGCATCGCTCGCGCCAGGCCGCGAGATTGGGGAAGTCATTAATGAGGCCGGAGTTTTCGGAAACCTTGGACACCGACGCCGTCATCAGATCGGCAATGCTGAATTCATCGCCCACCAGCCAGTCGCGATCGCCTAGCGCCACCGATAGCTTGTCTAGCCGGTCGCGAGCGAACTTCTCGGCATGGGGCCGGTATCCGCGCGCTACTTCCTTGTCCTCGATCATCATATCGGCGAAGAACAACTCAAGCAGGAACGGTTCGACCGAATTGAGCGCGGCGTAGGTCCAGCATTTCGCCAGAGCCCGCTGGTTCTTGTCCGAAGGCAGCATCCGTCCCGTCCGTTCGGCGATGTCGAGCACGATCCCGCCGCTCTCGAACAGCGTGACGCGACCATCCTCGCGCAGTAGGGGCACTTGGCCGAAGGGATGCTCCGCGCGATAGGTGGGGGTCGTCATATGCGCGCCATCGATCAATTCGACTTCATACTCCCAGCCGACCTCACGCAGCGCCCAGCGAACGCGGTGATCGCGAACCTGGCCTTGCGCGAAGGACGGCACCCATTTCAAGCCGATGACAGTCAGGGCGCCGTGTTCGACCATCAGGCCTGCTCCGCCGCGAAGGCTTCCGGACCCATCTCTGCTGCATTTGGATCCATCCACATGGTCTCCCAGATATGGCCGTCCGGATCCTCGATCGACCCACCGTACATGAAGCCTTGGTCCTCGATCGGGCGCGGTTCGATGGCACCGGCGGATTTCGCCGCGTCGTGGAACGCGTCGACCTCAGCCTTGTCTTCGAAGGACAGGCAGTTGAGCACGCCGCTCACGGCTTTGGCATCGATGATCTTCTTGTCGGTGAAGGTCGAATAGAAGGTGTGGTCCAGCAGCATTACGTGGATCGCTTCGGACCACACCATGCCGGATGCCTGCTCGTTCGAAAATCTCTCGTTCTTCTTAAAGCCCAGCGCTTCGTAGAAGGCAGTGGATTCCGCCAAGTCGGCGACGGGCAGGTTCACGAAAATCATGTCGGTCATTGCTGGCTCCCTTTCGTTTGCCGCGACTCGGAACTTGCCTTTGATGCGCTCCGTAGTTACTAAAAGCAACTATGGAGTTACAAAAAGAAACCGAATCCGCTCCAGCCTTGCATGGCAAGTGGTACAACGACGCCTGCGGAACTGCGTTCGGCATGGAACTGGTGGGTGAGCGGTGGTCGCTCCTCATCATCAGGGAACTGATGTTCGGCCCGCTGCGCTTTTCCGCGCTTCGCGCCAATTTGCCCGGAATATCGGCCAAGATCCTGACCGAGCGGCTGGAGAAGCTCGAAAGCGCGGGAGTGCTAGCGCGGCAAACCCTGCCACCGCCCTCGAACGCGCAGGCCTACGAACTCACCCGGTGGGGCTACGCTGCCGAACCGCTGATCCAGGAACTGGGCCGCTGGGCTGCGATGTCTTCGCAGCACGATCCCACGCTGCCGCTCTCGCCGACCAGTTTCATGCTCTCGCTGCGCACGATGCTCGACAGGGCAGCGGCCCAAGGCATGCGCGCCCGGATCGGCTTCCGCTTTCCCGAGGTCGGCTTCGTGGCGGAGCTGAACGACGGGGACATGCCCGTGCGTCGCGAGGATCCGACAGACTGCGACGCGACCTTCGTCGCGTCCTCGGGACCATCGCTGGCAGGAATGTTCTACGTTGGAATGCAGGCCGAGGAGATGGAGGTGATCATCGAAGGCGATTGTCTCATCGCCGGCAAATTTATGGCTCTATTCGGATTGCCGGACAAGATCGGATGAATCTTCGCTGGGTCGAGCCGCCGCCAACTGCCGTCGACGCATATCGAAGAGTAAGTCCCCCGGTATTCGATCCGAATCTACGCTGTCGTTCCTTGCAACAGATGTATCCAACACGATCGCTTCTTGACCGCCACATTGAAGAGGATCAAATTCGGCTACAATCGAGAGGAGACCTCGCGTGTTGGGATGCGTGCTGGCGTTTTCACTGCAAGTTACCGCGGTGATCACGCAGCCTGCGGGGACACCGACAGAGGAGCCGAAGGTCGATACACCAGACATTCTCGTAACCGGCGAGCGGGTGGCGAGAACGATGGGCGACACACCGTCGAGCGTTGTCATCCTGACAGACGAGGCCATACAGCAAACAGGTGCCGATCGGCTGGAGCAACTGCTGGCGATGGTTCCGAATGTTCAGGTCGGATCGGGCGAGGAAGGCCCGGCTATCAGGGGGCAGGATTCCACCGGCGTCCTGCGCAATCTGTTCGCTTTTCTCGGCGGCACCAGACCGCGCACGACCTTGCAGATCGATGGACGCGCAGTCAGCTATTTCGAGTTCGTGAACTCGACAGTGCCTCTATGGGATCTTGAAAGGGTCGAATTCTTCCGCAGTCCCCAAACAACGACCCAAGGACGCAACGCGATCGCTGGGGCAATCTTCATTGAGACGAACGATCCGTCATACGACTGGCATGCGAGCGCACGCGCTCTAGTTGCAGATTCTTCGACACGACAAATGTCAGCGCAACTAAGCGGATCGATCGTAGCAAACCAGATTGCCTTCCGGGCAAGCGGCGATTTGCGGCGCGGCAAGACCGCAAGTGACCTGGCCGACAGTATTCCCGATGTCGATATAAGGCGAGACGACTACGGCCTGGCGCGGTTCAAGATGCTCGTAGAACCTGCCGCCTTGCCGGGCCTGCGGATCGAAAACACCTTCGTTCACACCGATAGTCAGTCACCACAGTTCGAAGCGGTGCAGAGGCCCTTCGCTGAGCGGCGAACCACCGGCTTCGTGCGCACCAACGGGGTGCACAAGGTGAACGTGGACTCCTTCACCTCGCAGATACGGCATGACAGCGGTGAAGCAATTTCGTCTTCACTGACGTTCTCCTATGGTGATGCGCTTGTCCGTCGCTTCTCGTTTCCAGGTTTGGGAATCACGCGCGCGCAATCCAAGGACCGATCGGTAGAGGCCTTGGTCCATTGGCGTCCAAGCCAAAGCGCCAAGCTCATTTTTGGCCTTAACTACCTGGAAGCCGACCTCGATCAGGAGATCGACATTTCGGGGTTAGGGATTGGTAGCGGCAGTTTTGAGGACCGGCAGAACAGTCTGGGCATCTTCGGACAAGCGGAAATAGCCCTGAGTAGGAAAGTTACCGCAACTTTCGGAGGCCGATATCAGCGCGATGCACAGGATCGCAACGGCCTCGTCGGAACACTGCCGATGGGTATTTTCGTCGACTATGACGAAAAGTTTGAGCGATGGCTTCCCAAGGCATCGCTGGTCTACAAGCTTTCCAACGATACAACTTTCGGAATCATGGTGCAAAAGGCGTACAATCCTGGTGGCACGTCGATCAGCTTCCGGACACGGCGGCAAGATACCTTTGATGCCGAGAGCCTGTGGAACTACGAAGCCTTCCTGCGCGCGCACGCTGCTGGCGGCACATTGAATCTGGCAGCAAATGTTTTCTACAACGACATAAGCGATGCTCAGCGTCAGCAACTGGTAACTGTCACGGCCAGCGACGGATCGACGCTCGACACGGTAGAGTATGCCAATGCTCCGAAAGCAAAATCCTATGGAGCCGAAATCGAAGCTTCCTTCCAGCCGAGCAGGGAGTTCGCCATCCGCGCAGCTGGTGGGCTGCTACACACCAAACTCGTTCGGTCGGTGCTCGGAGCGGACGACACGCTTGGCAAGGAGTTCCAGCGGGCTCCTCGGTTCAGCGGATCGCTGGGCATCGACTGGAAGCCTCTCGCAGGTCTCCGCGTGTCAGGTTCTGTGCGCCATCACACGGGCTATTTCAGCGACGATTCCAACGACCCGGATCTCAGGATCGCCGATGTCACGCTCGTCGATCTGCGGAGCGAATATCGAACCGGGGCAGTGACCCTGTTCGCTCAGGCACAGAACGTATTCGATACATTTTACCTGACATACATGTTTGATCCCACCTTGGCTTCCGCCGGCGATCCGAGGGAGTTCACGGTTGGCGTGCAACTCGAATTCTAGCGAAGGAAATCAGGCGCCACACCACGTTTGTCCCAGTAGGAGGTCAGACCCATTCTCTGGATTAGCGGAAGAAATCGCGGGTCGGCGCGCATTGGCGCTGCCATCGGAGTGAAAAGAGGGTTGGTCTTACGCCTACGTTGGTCCGGCACGAGGGGCTCGCCCGGACGCCATTTAACTGCGGCGATGATCGGCCCGGCTTCAAGATAGTAGGCTTCCGAAACCGCGAAAACCTCGTCCATCGCCCCGAGCAAATTGAGAAGCATAATGGCGTTGATGACAGCAGCGACATTCTGATGCACTCCGCCCATGAGCATCGCAATGGCCGCCTGGCGCAGTTCCGGATCGCTCGAGCTTTTCGCCGATACCGCAGTCCGCAAGGTTTGCACGATCGGATCAGGCAAGGGTGGACGTCCCGTTGCATCGTCGATGAAAGCCAGGGCGCGGTCGAAGCGCTCGCTCGAAAGCAATATCCAAAGACGGGCGAACCAGTTGCCTGCTTGGCGCGGCCACATCTCTAGACCGCGTGAGGCTGCCCGGTTCGCACGCTCGAGATCGCCCAGAAACCAGTACGCGTAAACACTGCGATAGTGGAGGTTGGCATCGGGCGGACCTTCATCGACAAACGTCATGCGCTTATCCGCCGACTCCTTCATGCGCCCCACCGAACCCAGAAAGAAAGAATGCGCATCACGGGCGATTATCTGGTCGGGATGTCGCTGGATCACGTTCTGGAACCGGTAATCGGCGTTCAACCAGTCTCCGTAATATGGGACCGCCAAGGCGAGTGCCGCAGTTGCATCTGCGTTGTTGGCGTCGAGTTCGAGGGCCCGGTTGGCCGCCTCATCGATCCGGTGCAGCGGTTGCTGGGTATCGTCGATAATGTGTTCGTCGAGCCTGGCGCGCGTCAGTGCAAGCAAACCCCAGGCGTCCGCTCGATCAGGCGCTAATTGCACAGCCTTTTCGAGCAAGCTTTCTGCCTCCCGCTCGCTTGCCGGATCGCCAGAGCGCATCGCGATGCGGCTGCGCTCCATGAGCGTGCTAACCCTGTCATGGCCGGCACGATCGGAGCCTGCGTTCCACCAGGCCAATCCTGCTCCTGTTCCTAGCAGCGTAAGGGCACCGCCGGCGAGAAGAGCCCTCCGATCTAGCCGGAGAGCGACCGTGGTTTCGGTTTCGGGCAAGCCCTTATCCGTCCCACCATCTTCAGGGACTTTGAAACGGTAGCCAATGCGTGGGATGGTTTCGACTTCGAATGCGGCATCGACGGCTTTCGCGATCTTGCGAACTTCCTTAATCGCGCGGTTTACGGAATCGTCGCCGACGACCTGCCCCTTCCAGCAATGATGGATCAGATCTTCGCGGGTGACGACCGATCCCGCTGCGTCGATCAGCGCCAGCAGCACCTGCATCACCCGCGGTTCTGCAGTAGCGACCCCACCTGGTCCTTCCACTGTTCGGATCGATGGACGCACGGTCGCATGACCGATGCGAATGTCCTCCCGGCGCGCGAGATGGTGTGTGTCGCGGCGATCGATCAGCGGAGCACTTTCATCAGTCCGCACCCGCGAAAGATCAGGAAAAGATCGGCTTTCGTTCATTCACGCAACCCTTCCGTTCACGCAAACCTGCCGGGCCACGCGAGGCCTGATCGAAGAGCCTTATAACATGCTTCATGGCTTTGAAAATCGCATCTCGATCTCGTCGCGCGGCAAAGTGCTTGGAGCGGTTTCCAGGCAAAAAACGCAAGGGGGAAACCATGGTTTCGAAGAAGAAATGCGTCTCGCTATTTGCGGCTGGTTGTACTGTCCTGTCCATTTCGGCGCCTGCTTTCGCGGACGGTACCGCGCCGTGCAACTCGGGATCCGGGACGGCGAGCACGGAATGCGGCGTGGATGCTGTGGCGTCTGGCGAATATGCGCTGGCCGTCGGCGCTGAAGCCGAAGCTTTGGGCGAAAACACCATGGCGATCGGCACCCAGTCCGACGCTACCGGCCTTGGATCGCAAGCGATCGGGTATCAGGCGGTTTCGTCAGGCAACTACACGCTTGCCGCCGGTTACCAGTCCATCTCCAGCGGGCAGAACTCGACTGCGGTCGGACCGTTCAGCCAGGCTACCGGCATGGGCGCCAGCGCCTTCGGCAACGGCGCGGTCGCTACGCAGCAAGGCACGGTTGCATTAGGGGTCCTCGCGACGGCCAATGCGATCGGCGGCGTTTCGGTCGGCGCTCTGGCCACAGCTTCGGGCATCGGGTCCATCGCTATTGGCAACAGGGCCAGCGCGACGCACGCCGGCTCGGTCGCGATTGGTGTCGGTGCGGCGACGACTGCGGCGAGCCAAGTCAGTCTTGGCGGCGCTGGCTCTTCGGTAAGAGTCGGCGACATAGCCGCGAGCACCGCCGCCCAGACGGGTACGATCGGCGTGGCGACCGTCGATGAGAATGGCACGCTTGGACAGAATCTTACGTTGCTTCCCGCCGTCTCCGCGCTGCAGGCTTCATTCGCCACGCAGGATGGCCGGATGTCCCAACTTGAAGCCGCATCCTTGTCGCTCGCCAGCAGCGTCGATCAATTGGCGACCCAGCAGAGTATCGATCGCCGGGATACCCGGCAGGGGATCGCAGCAGCAGTGGCCATGGGTCAGGCTCCATTACCTTCTGCTCCGGGAAGAACGAGCTATGTCGTGAACGGAGCCACGTTCCGCGGCGAGCAAGCTGTCGGCGCTTCGATCATGCATCGACTGGATACGGCTGAACCCTTCGCGATCGGCCTGGGAGTTTCCTTCGCAGGGAACAAGAACAACGCGTTCAAGGTCGGCGTCGCCGGGGAGTTCTGAACTTTTCAGCAGGTTTGCATCGGGAGATACTGTCATGAAGAAATCACCAGTACGGATAGCGATTGTCGCATGCGCAGCCAGCATGCTGGCAGCATGCGGAGGGGGCGGTATTGGGTCGACACCGTTCCCTCCCTCGGGCTCGGCTCCTCCACCTCCACCTCCACCTCCACCACCGCCGCCTCCACCTCCGCCTACGCCCCCTCCGGTTGATCCAAATACCATCGTCGGGATCGACGCATACGGAGCCTATGCTGTCCTCGGCGTAGCTGCGGAATACGGGAAGGATGCGACCGGAAACTTTGTCGTCTCGTCGCTAGATCGCGCGGAAGTGAAATTCTCGCGCCGGACTTCTGACGGCACTTACATGATCACTCTGCCCGGGTTGCGAGAAGGAGCAATCATTCCGGTCAACTTAAACGGAAGTCTGGATGCCAATGGGCAATGGCAGAATATCTATTCTTCTCAGAGTATCGTGCTCGATGGCGATTCCGGTCGGCAGGACGCGTTGGTGACACTGCAGTGGCCTAGTGCCGCTGTCATCGGAGATGAGACCCTCAGCTACACGTCTTACGGATACTGGGGAGATGACATCAACATTGATGGCCAGGCGTCCTCGGGGACTGCCGGCATATTCGCTTATGGCCAAGCGACAGACCCGGCGCGGATCCCCACTTCCGGCACTGCTACCTTTGACGGCGTCGTGGTCGGCAGCTCCGGTAACGCCTATGCAGGGGGAGGTCTTTATCTGGACTATGTCACCGGCACTGCACAATTCAGGTTCGACTTCGGAGCCGGCACTCTCGCAGGTGAAATGAATCCGTCTGTGTGCCCCTGGGAGTGCTATTCGCTCGGGACATATCAATTCGTGCAAACTGTTCTTGGCGTCGGCAGCAACAGTTTCTCGGGCTCCTTCGCCATCGACGGTGTGGAAGTCCCATCGTGGTTCGAAGGCAATTTCAACGGCCCCGACGCTTCCGAACTGATGGCACGCTGGAAGGCGCCTTTCACATACCCGTCGACTACTGAAGGCGGGCAGATGGCAGGCATTATCGTCGCCAAGAAAAAGTAACTGAAGTGCTTATCGCGCTGATCTTCGCGATGCAGGCAATGACTGATGATCGATCGCAAGAACCGTTGGAGGGCACCGCTGCTGCTCCATCTGTGTCAGTGTCTGCCGACGACATGTTGCGGCTGTCACAAGCAGCGCTCGCTCGCGGCGACAGACTATTGGCGAGCCGGATCCTCGAAGCTTTGCTCGAGGATCCTCAGCTCGGTATCCGCAACGAAGCGCGTTTTCGGCTGGCGATGTTAGCAAGCAGCACCGGCGACTGGGGCCGGGCAGGTGGTCTTCTTCGCCGGATACTCGACGAAGAACCGGGTGCGCAACGCGCTCGTCTCGAACTCGCCAGAGTTCAAAGCGAGATGGGCCAACTGGATGCAGCGCGAAAGACGCTTCGGGAAGCGCAGGCTGGCGGACTGCCTCCCGACGTTGCGCGTCTGGTCGACCGCTTCTCGGCTGCCCTGCGTGATCGAAGGCCATATGGTGCGAGCCTCAATTTCGCCTTCGCTCCGGACTCTAACGTCAATCGTGCTACCAGATCGGACACGCTAGCGACTGTCATCGGTGATTTTGATCTGGCGAAAGAAGACAAGCAAAGATCCGGGATCGGCGTCTCAATCGGTGGTGAAGCATTCGCAAGACTTCGTCTCGACGAGGCCACCACCATCGTCACTCGAGCTGGCATTGCATCCAACATCTACAGGCGAGGCCGCTTCAATGACCATCTGCTGGTAGGATCGATCGGACCGGAATTCGACCTATCTAGCGGCAGGCTTCTGCTTTCGTTTGGAGCGCAGCGTCGTTGGTTCGGCGGAGAGCAGGTTTACAACGCATGGGACCTGCAGGCTCGCTGGCAGCGTCCCATTGGTCGCCGAACACAAGTGCAGGCCACTCTAGGATACGCCTACTACGATTACCGAGCGAACGAATTGCAGGATGCGCACCTCGTTAGCGCAACAGGATCGTGGGAGCGCGCGCTGAGCCGTCGAAGCGGGATGAGCGTGACCCTGGGCGGCACGCGCCAAATAGCGAGGGACCCTGCCTACTCCTCTGTCAGCGGGCAGGTCGGCCTGGTAGGATGGCTTGATCTGTCACGAACAACACTATTTGGTGCGCTGCACTACCAACATTCCGAGAATGACAGACGGCTGTCGATCTACCCGAAGCGTCGATCAGACGACTATCTGAAGGCTGGCATCGGAGCGACGTTCCGAGGCCTGTCTTGGCACGAGTGGGCGCCGCAATTCAAGCTGTCTTGGGAGAGTAATCGCAGTCCCATCGAGATCTATGACTATCAGCGCTGGCGAAGTGAATTCGGAATTGCCAGAGCGTTCTAAGTTTGACGGTCTACTCTCCAATCATGAAACTATATTGGGTCCAAATAATCTGCGAATGTCGCCGATTGGGCAGATACTGAGGTGTCAGCTTTCGCATTCGCGGGAGCAAAGCTGCCAACGCGGACAATCTCAAGCACCATCAATATTCATCTGCTCGTCAATATTGAATCGACCAGTTCTATTTTTCTAGGCGGATATGACCCTCAGCAGAGAAAGCAACGCTTGCTACTAGAAGGGCAGCCCCCTTTGGCCTTGCTTCCTGGTCCTGAGTAGACCGTTCAGACCGCCAACTCCCCTCAGCTCGGCCGACAGCTTGCAGCCAATGACCGATTGAACAGCCAACACTTGGTTGCAGGTGGTGACTACATTGGGATTGGGCTTTGAACGACGAGGCACTCGACTCAGTCTATATGAATTACAGACGTCACAAAATTTCTGGGCCAGCTGGCAACTTCAGCACGAAAAAAGCCAGAAAGTATTGCTTTCGCACGGAAATAATAATGGTTGTCAATATACGAATCAAGACTAAGCTTTCACAAATATATTTCGATTCGAATTTATTTTGGGCCGCGATTTATGCTGACTATAGTCAGTTGATGTTCCATGTTAATTGATGGGTTCTGCTGGTCGACATTGCTCCTCAGTTTTGAAAGCGGGGGGGGAACCATGTCTGATTCTGACGCAAATTGTGCCCAGGGCCATCTCTTCTTGGCGGTTCCATCAAGGTTGAGAATATTAACCGCTGCTAGTGCCGTGTTAGCGGCGCTTATGTATAATACCACTCTCGCAGCTCAAGAAATCTCACAGTCAGACATAAAAGGAGGTAGTGAGCAATTCCTCATTCCTCCCAATATTACCCAAGAACAGAGCGATGCATTTAGAAAGCAAATTATTGAATATGTCAATAGCCTAGTTTCCTGCTCTAAAAAGATTACAATAGGATGTAATTCTGTTAATCAGGAGATTATCGATCTTTTAAATATTAGGGAGAATTCCTCAAATAGCATCGAAGGTTACGATACATCAGCCTTGCGCAAAATGATCGGTGACAAGATTCTAGAAATAGCTAGTAGTACTGGTGTTTTTCGTGAAAATTTCAATGATGTAGGACTGTACCCCTGCTCAGAGTACTTGCGTCCTGCAGCAATAGCCTTGGATGTTGAATCTCAAAGGATTCAAGAATCTGGGACAGTCCTTGAAGCTGTTGGAGCGGCATTTGCCGTAGCGGATTTCGAAATTCCTGGACTCATTTTGACATATGCCGGGGATTATGTGGACAGACTCGGCTTGAGGACAGGCCTCCTACAGGAATTTCTTCCTAGCTGTTCACTCAGCACATTGAGCGGACTATCTGCTGCGGGCGGCGGAATTACTCTGGGCGATCCCGACAACACTTCATTTTTTTATGGGATTACGATTGGCGGTGGCTCGATTGCAGGCGCTGGAGCGGGGGGAGATCCGGCCTATGCCGGAGGAGGGGTAACGTCGATTGCAGTTGGCAATGGTGCGGCGACTTATAGTCTCTTTGCCGGGGCAATGGGGGAGCAAGCTTCGGCGACAGGAGAGCGATCGCTTGCGGTCGGGGCCTTCTCTGAGGCAAACGGCTTCGGTGCAACAGCCATCGGTTCCAATGCAGCGGCGATTGGCAGGGGATCGTCGGCCTTCGGCTACGCGGCGTCGGCGAATGGAATAGCTGCAACGGCTGTTGGCTCCAACGCAAACGCGAACGGAGACGGTGCTACAGCAGTTGGCCCCCAGTCGTTCGCAGGTTCCCAGGGGTCGGTTGCCCTGGGCTTCCTGAGTTTCGCGAATGGACACGGTTCTACGGGTGTCGGTTTTGCAGTCGCCGCCTATGGTGAGGGTTCGATTGCCATGGGTCTGCATGCCCAGGCAAATGGGAAAGGTGCTATGGCCATTGGCTACGATGCGGTTGCTGGCGATGGAGCCAGCAATGCAGTGGCTGTGGGGCGCGAAGCACAAGCATTGGGCGTTTCTAGCATTGCAATCGGTACAAATGCAGCCGCCTTGACAGAAAGCGGTATTGCGATCGGGACCGATGCAATCGCTCAACAAGGGGCAGCGGTAGCGATCGGCCTTGCCAACACAGCCAGCGGTAACGGTGCTGTGGCAATTGGCGACCCCAACTTCGCTACCGGCCAAGGTGCAGTTGCAGTCGGAGCCGGCAATGTCGCGTTGGGGAACGGTAGTTTGGCAATCGGATTAGAAAATTCAGCCATTGGAGATAGCGCATTAGCTTTAGGCGACAGTGGTTCGGCTCAAGGCATCGGAGCCATCGCAATAGGTCAGGGTACAGGCGCCTCCGGTCATGGAGCTACCGCAATTGGCACGGAGGCAACGGCTTTATTTGTTAATTCGACGGCTATTGGCTCGGGCGCAGTAACCACCCGCGAGAACCAAGTCGCAATTGGATCGTCGCGAAACACGTACTCTATGCCAGGGCTTGGGTCACCTATGAGCATGGCATCGCAAATTGGGCCGCTAGCGTTAGTCACCACGGACAGTTCTGGGAACCTTGGCTCTGATGGAGGCTTACTGGCTAGAAATGTGATCGAAAATCGGCAAGGTGTGGCACTAGGGATAGCGATGACCAATCCCGATTTGGTGGCAGGAGAGACTAGCGGAGTGTCCGTAAATTGGGGAAACTACCAAGGTGCCACTGCTTTTTCTCTTTCAGGCGCAACTGTAGTAGCAAACGACATGCTTGGAGAGCAGCAGGGGGGGCGGATCGCAATCACAGCTTCATTGGGTGTTGCAACGGCATATCGTGAACCAAACTTCCGCATCAGAAACAAGTCACGAATTGGCGCGCGAGTAGGAGGCCAGTTTACTTGGTAGCCCGATCTTAGTCGCTTACGTACCGTCCCGGCAGATAGGGGTATTCTCACCCGCAATTTCCGATCTTGCCAAGCCGTCTTTTAATGTCAGCTTTCCGCCCACAAGCAGACGAGCGCGCGAAAGCCGTTCGATCCCTGCTCCCTCAGAGTCGCGTTGAAGCCGCTCTTTGAGGGCCGCGAGGTTGCGTTTCAACATTAACGCTCTACGCTCCGGATCGTTGGGGGCGCCGCTGAATGCAAGACAATCGCGAAAAGTTGCAGGAAGCCCTTATTGCCGTCTCGGCTGGCGATCGCATGGCGCTGAAAACCGTCTATGACCTGACCTCCGCCAAGCTTTACGGAACCATCGTCAGGATCGTCCGCTCTCGCGAGCGGTCCGAAGATCTGCTGCAGGATGTATTCGTCAAAGTCTGGACACGTGCTGGGCGGTACGATGAAGCCAAGGGTAGCCCAATCACTTGGCTCTGCACTCTGGCGCGCAATGCGGCTCTGAACGATGCAAGACGCGTAGGCCGGGCGAACGAGGTCACCGGCGACGCTCTACCCGACATGTCCGACGATGAACTGATCCCCGCAGACGATTGGCTGTGCCACTTGGAAGATTGCGAAGCGTTACGCCGCTGCCTGCAGGAGTTGCAGCGCGATCATCGCCAGTCCATCTGCATGGCGTTTTTTGAGGGTTATTCTTACTCGCAGCTTGCCGACAAGGTCGCAGTTCCCCTCGGAACCATGAAGAGCTGGATCAGGCGCGGACTCAGCGCGTTGAAGGGGTGCCTGGGTGGCTGATGAGCTCGATCCGATTGCGGAGGATCCTTTCGTCACGGCAGGCGAATTCGCCCTCGGCGTCCTTGAGGGATCCGAGCTTGCGGCTGCCCAGCGCCGCCAGTGGACCGATCGCAATTTTGCGGACGCGGTTGATTGGTGGAACATCCGGTTGGCCTCAATGGGCGAGGCGACCGAGGCTCTATTACCTTCTGAGGCAGTCTGGCGCGGGATCGAAGCTGAAATTGGGCGTATCCAGGACGATAGAGCAGAACCCATTGCCCTGCAGCCGGCCAGCAGGCAACCGGCGCCCTGGAGCGTTGCCACGGCACTTGCAGGTGCCGCACTCGCTGCCGTTGCACTAGCTTTCTTCCTCACTCGGCCGAGCAGTCTGCCCCCTAGCGCACCACCCATCATCGAAGCGCGTGGGCCGCAACTGGTCGCGCAGCTGCAGGACGAGGAAAGCGGTCGCAAGCTCGCCGGACTTATTGATGCCCGAAACAATCGTCTGTCACTCAAGATTGCCGGCCTTGAACCGGAGGCTGGCCAGGCGCCCGAGCTCTGGGTCATTCCAGTTGGAGGCACGCCGATATCGCTCGGATACATTCCGCAGCGGGGAGAATTCTCTAGGGGACTTTCATCCGACGAGGCGGCGCTTATGCGCGAGGGCGCGACCCTCGCAGTGACCTTCGAAGAGGATATTGGTACCAGACATGAGGCGCCCACGCCGCCGATCCTGCTGGCAGGGACGCTCGACCAAGTGTGATCGCACCGTTCGAAAATCCAATTTATTTCGAACTCTATTCAAATACTTAAGAACAATATTTCTGGTTAACCGCATCCGATCGTCAGGCTGCGGGGTAGCTGCTTGCGTCATTCATCATGAACGACAGGCTGTGACCCGTAGGTCTGCGTGGCGAAACAGGGACGATCCGCATTGGCGCATCGACTTCGCTGCAAGGGGGGATCGACGTCGATCAGCTTTCTGGTCCGAAATCAGAAAGGGAATTTTATCCATGACCAAGCAATTCAAACAGACGCACCTTGTCGCGCTGCTGGCCGGCAGCGCCATGCTCACATTTGGCGCTCCCGCGCTCGCGGACACCACACCGGATTGCAACGATGGCACCGCTGCTGAATCCACTGAATGTGGCACCGATGCCGATACGGCTGGTGCCGCAGGGGCCACGGCTGTGGGCAATGGCGCGACCGCGACGGGCACGGACGCAGTCGCCATCGGAGGCGACGATGCGGGCACCGATCCTGCCACGGCTAGCGCACCTTCGAGCGTTGCGATCGGCGGTGAAAGCGATGCTACCACACCAGGGGCAACAGCGCTCGGCTGGCAAGCACAAGCAACCGGAATGATGGGAACCGCAGTCGGCCACCAGTCGACGGCCTCGGGCGACCAGAGTTTCGCCGGTGGAGAGGACGCGGTCGCATCCGGTACCAACGCGATTGCCATCGGCAATACTGCACAGGCCACGGGCGGCGACTCTATCGCGATTGGCGGCAACCGGGATGGTGCTCTGGGTTCGGCAACTATTGCAAGCGGTCCATCGACGACTGTCGTCGGCGGGCAGGCAACTGCCATGGGGCCTGGCGCGACCGCTTACGGATGGCGCTCGGAAGCCACCGCCGAACGCGCGACGGCCATTGGCCACCTGGCGACGGCGCAGGGCGTTCGCTCCACTGCGATTGGCGAGAATGCCGATGCCCAGACCGACATGGCGATCGCCATCGGCAATGAATCCATTGCGAACGGAATCGATGCGCTGGCGATAGGCGATGCAGCCCTCGCCATGGGCAATTCCACGACCGCCGTCGGCGGCGAAAGCGTCGCAACCACTCCGGGCGCTACGGCGATTGGATGGCAGGCGGTTGCTTCTGGCGCGATGGGCACGGCCGTCGGGCATCAGTCCACGGCATCTGGCGATCAAAGCTTCGCCGGTGCCGAAGATTCTGTCGCCTCGGGTTCCAACGCGATTGCGATTGGCAACACCGCGCAAGCGACCGGCGGGGATGCAATTGCTATCGGGGGCAATCGTGATGGCGGAACAGGCTTCTCGACCATAGCTAGCGGTCCCTCCACCACCGTGGTCGGTGGCCAGTCATCGGCAGTCGGAGCCGGTGCGACTGCTTACGGCTGGCGCGCGAATGCGACGGCGGAGCGCGCTACGGCTCTGGGCCATCTTGCCGAGGCCAGCGGAGTTCGGTCCGTTGCTGTCGGCGAAGCGGCGGATGCATCGGGCAGCGGAGCGATCGCGTTAGGCAACCAGGCTGTCGCTGCAGGCGCAAATTCGGTTGCCATCGGGAATGGAGCGATGGCGGCGAACGACGGGCAAGTGGTCGTCGCTTCGCTCGATGCCAGCACAGGATCGCAGGTCGGACCGCTCGCCTTCGTGACGTCCGATGCGAACGGCACCTTGGGCGTTAGCGCCGCAAATGGCATGAGCAATCTCGCCAGCTTCACAGATGTCCAAACCAACAGCGCGGCGATCGCGGGGAACTCTATGCTGATTGCCGGCAATTCGGCAGCCATCATGGACCTTCAGACCAGCCAGACGATGCTGTTCGACCTTGCTAACCAGAACAGTGTCGAGGCGCGCAAGGCCAATGAAGGAGCTGCGCTGGCACTGGCTATGGAATCGCCGATCATCATGCCGGGCAAGACGATCGGCGTGGCAGGAGGCTTCGGCTACTTCAACGATCGCGTTGCAGGTTCTGCATCCTTTGGGCTTCGAGTCAGTGACAGTACGGTGTTCACCGGTGGGATCGGCGTAGGCTTCGATTCTGGCGAAGTCGGCGCGCGAGCCGGGTTCCAAGCGTCATGGTGACATCTCCCCTGCTGTGACGCCTTCCTGCGGACCAGGAAGGAGGGCCGAGGCGGAAGCCTCGGCCCTTTGCAGGTTCAATGACCGGCGTCGACCGGTCTTTCATTGCCCTCTCACCGCTTGCCTCCCGCACGACTTCTCGAGGTCTGGACAAGAGATGGCACACGACAACCATGGAGACGAAATATGAAGAGCATGGAACTGAAGGCTGCCATCATGGCGACCACCGCAGCAACAGGGCTTTGCCTTTCCGGCATTGCAATCGCGCAACCCAAGGCAGAGACCTACCAGGTCGAACTGACCGAACTGAATAACAGCGGCGTGAAGGGCAAGGTGAACCTACGTCTGCTGAAGGATCGTTACCTCCAAGTGACGATCAATGCGACTGGGCTCGAGATGGATGGGCTTCACGTTGGTCATATTCATGGCACTCTCGACGCAGCTGGCAATCCCACCGATGCGATGTGTCCAACTCTCGAGGATGATGCGGACGGCGACGGCTTCATAGAGCTTGGCGAAGGTGTGCCGCAATACGGTCCGATCATCATTCCGCTTGGTCCGCCGCCGCTCGGCGAAGATCTCGACCCTGATGGCGATGGCACGATCGAATATGAAATGACCTTCGATCTGATGGACGGCGCCATCTTCGGCGACGGTTTCGACAAGGACGCTGTCTTCCCCCTCAATTTCCGCGAGATCGTCCTACACGGCCTGACGGTAGCGCCCGGCCCAGGAGCAGGGACCGACGGCGAGGTCAACGGGACGAATGGTTACTTGGCAGTTCTTCCGGTCGCTTGCGGGGGGATCGAGGTGAAAGGCCAAGGCAACCGCCAAGGTCCGAAATCCGTAAACTTCTGACCTTTTACCGAATTAACACGCGACCAAGGAGCCGGCTTTCCACTTTGTCGGCTTCTTCAACTCAGCGCCCCGCCTCTGTGGCGGGGCGCTCTTTTGGATGTCAGCTGAACTCAGGAATGCGCCAATTATCATAAGTTGGCGCCGATAGCGGTGTGTCTGCCTTGGCACCAACAGGCACCAATCTGCACTGCGTCTCTACCCAAGAGAGACTTCCGATCCCTCTGGTCCAAAGAACCAGTCAGGCCGCCCGATAACTGACCAAGGAGAGGAGCGATGACATGCACCGATTCCCATTTTAAACCAAAAGAGATACGATAGAGGCGATGGGGCGTTTTAACGTTTAACAACGCGCCCGGTACATGTCGCAAAACCGCCTCTGGCCTTTGGCGCAGCTGGACGAAAAGGTCCCCCGCCTTTCTGGGCGAGGGCCAAGGCTGGAAGGATGCGGAAGCCGCAGACCCTCGGGTCGCGGGCGCGAGCCTAGGCGCCAAATTGCCCGACCAATCGGCTGTTCTTAGGGAGGAGTGAACCTAGTCGATTGGTCTAGACAAGCGAAGCTTTTCAACTTCCTCCGCAACTCTTCGCCGGCGGTGCCCGCGAAACATGCGCTCAGTGACCACCACCAGAAGCCAAGCCCAAACCAGAACGAAAACGGCAATCAACAGGAAGGTAGCGATAGACATTAGGATGCTCTATCCAGTGGGAGCACGAGGAATGCTCAGGTTGTAGCCTCACGCTTCGGCTGGTGTCGACTGACAGGAGCTAGTGCGGGCAAATTTTGGGACGGCTAAGGATGCGCCCCATATATGCGACCCCGAACGCCCGACCTTTACCAGGGTTCCTTAGGCCGCAGATGGGATGCGGTGAAACGAACGAAAGAGCCCCACCACACGAAAGTGAGGCGGGGCTACGCCAAGACCCGGGTCGCATAAAATCTTGGACGCGTGCCGACGTTACTTATCTTTTGTTAGTTGGACTTGTAGCTTCGCGACAAGCAGAGGACAGTATTCCTGGTGGGAGAACTAGTGTCCAAGATCGGGTTCGGGTGACATGCGCCGGATAATCGATCCCAGTGCTCGACCAATCAAAGTTCCGACGAGAATGGCAGCCAGATCGGCGGCGAAGTCCATCCAGTCGCCCTGACGACCAAGGGCCATGCGCCACTGGACGATCTCAATCAGCCCACCGTAAACTGCCAATAGGCAAATCGGGATCACTAAGTTGACCTTGGGCCAGGCCAGCGCGGCAGCAGAGCTCAAGGCAGCGAACGCGAGAATGTGATTGAGTTTGTCGGATGCGAAGATCGTCGGCGCCTCTGCATTCGGTAGCAAGGCTATTACCAGCACGACTGCTAGCATGGTCCAAAAGCCTGCGCGCACTAAATCGGAAAACTGCATGGTCGCGCTATGGCCTTGGGCGCTTGCTGGCACCTGAATTGGCACCAGCAAAAGGAAAGCAGTCAGGTCGTAATGACGCCACGCCTTAGGCGGGATATTTCCTCGATAGATGCTCAGTGACGTATTGATGCAGCGGTTCAACGAACTCGCAGGCTAAGCTGACCGCCACTATCTCGTTCACTTCCATGCGATCTCAACTGTCTTACGCGGATCGAAGTTCCCCATCTGCGCAGGCTCCGGCAACTCCAGTCTCTGAAACTCAAACGACCATCCAAAAAGGTAACGAGGAGGCGCCGCAGCGAACAAGCCGGGCAACACGTTCTCCGCCTTGCCAGATTTCCGCTCCTTCAGCACATGCGTTGATATCGATTATGGCAAGCGCAGCACCAATGTCTGGTGCTTCTAGCTCAATCTCGCTGTCCGCAGATTTGATCTGGAGTGAATAGCGCAGCATGGTTCGATCTCCTTCGGAAGATCGAAAACTCGTATTCTGAAGATGAATCTTAGCTAACCGCTACGCACGTTGTGGCTCCTAGAGAGCGGTTCACCGGCAATGGTGCGGTAAAAATGATGAATTGAAGCATAATAGTAGTACCTCGCGACCAACGGGCGCGCTTGCTCCTCTCCATTAGCCATTTTGCGATTGGCTCTTCGCATGGCACTCAGCACTGTAGCCTCCGTATTCAATGACTGCACAAGAGGCCTAAAACCAACGCAGGTCGCTGGTTCACCGCTTAGCATAATCGCCGTTATCGATCCGGGTCTTCACGCCGCGCCACTTTGTGATACGTTAGTTTCAATGACTGAAGCGACGCCGAAATTTCGACTGGGAGACAAATTGTCCCTCGAAGAATTTGTAGCCAAATTTCTGTTGTCAGATGAAGAGAACAAGGATCTGGAAAGACTGGCTAAGGTTTCAGAAGACCGCAAATGGGTAAAACGCGAGTCTGAGGGAAAGAATTTCAAGCTCCGGCTTTTCCCCTATCACTGGGAGCCTGGACCACAATCAGACGAATTCCTCGAACAGCAAGCTCTGCACGAGTTGATAGAGAAACGGATCAGAGAGGTGATGACCTCTGGTTTGTATTCGGGATCCGGGAGGCCGCCTTCTGGCTACGAGCGCAAAGAGTTAGAAAACAAAGATTGGGAAAGCGCAGTGATCTCGATCAAAAATTGGACGATCGGATCCGGGCAACGTCTTCTGACCGACATTCTAATTCAAGCCTCAGGGAGGCCGAGCAACGATGCCTTACTCGCAGAGAACATCCTGGATTGCATGGAGTCACTCAATCCTCCGTCAACCTCTAAGTCCGATATCCGAGAGCTTGTAACCACTCAAAGTACCTTCACGATCTCCGGCCCCATGTTTGATCGAGCGTGGGAAAGAGCCCTTGAGCAATTACCGCCGAGTGAGCGCGAAAAATGGACGAAAAGAGGTCGCAAGAAAAATCGACTCTAATTACCTGAGTATTCACGGCTGAAAGTTTGCTCTCATTGGAGCGCCTCACAAACGTCGAGGCTCCAATGAATTCGAACACTGTTAATATGATTTTCCTGACGACCGCCGAAGTGGCGGCTCGTTGGAGGATGAGCCCCCGCACCTTGGAAGGCTGGCGTGATAAGGGGATGACCTTCCCCCAAGAAAGTGGTCCATTTTGAGAGTTAGAGAACCGGCTATTTACGGCTTGAAAGGAGCTGCTGAAT